>JAPPMC010000290.1 GCA_028819235.1 Bryobacterales bacterium | reverse complement strand
ATCCCTCTCCCACCATGCTCAGCTCTGGCCTCTCAAAAAAGAATCGCCCTGTCCCCATGTGCCAGTCTCGCGAGGCGCACTCCACAGCTCAATGCGGTCTCCTACTTGGAAGGGACGATCCATGATCAGCAGCACGCCGGCCATCAGGTTGGACAGTGTGTCCTTGGCCGCCAGTGAGAGCGCAAGGCCAACTACCCCTGCGCCCGCGAGGAGGGGGGCGATCTCGATGCCTAGGTGGGGCATGGCGATGAGTACGCCGATCACAATCACCGCAGTCCGGATGAACCTGTTTACCATCGGCAGAGCTGTCTCGTCGAGCCCGGTCGTGGAACTGCGGGCCAACAGCTTCGATTCGAATCCCTGCATCAGGTGGCGGACAAAGCGGCTCAGGGGAATGAAGACTAGGGCGATCCAAATGCCCCAAACCCACTCGCGGGGCTGGGTCTCGTACGGGACCCACTCGCCGTCACGGGTCTGCTCACCGAGGAGCGGCACCCACAGGCCCATGAGTTGCCACAGTGCCCACGCCAGCAAGGTCAGCCGAAGTGCCTTTCGGATGAACCGAACGAGTTCGTCGTCGATGGTGGTCTCGGTCTTCGCCGCAAACCGCCGCTGCACAAGACGCAAGATCCATCCGAACGCCCAATACAGCACCAGGGCGAGGAAGACAATGGCTAGGCTCGGTCGCCAGCGAATGGCGATGTAGCTGACGGCTGAGTCGAACCAACCCAGCAGGATGTCTGCGCGAAACTCAATACCAAGGATGTCCACGGTCTACCGCCTCCGGCCTGCGGGAAGCGCCGTTCTCAGGAGGGCTCCCGCCCGAGTGCGCCAGTGCTGCACGTCCCGCTCATTGTTCTAGGCGAGGCTTGATCTGCAAACCGCTAATAATAATCCACCCGAGAGACCAACGAACGAGAGTTTTCCTATCCAGAGCTTGGAGAGCGGCCAGCTGCGAACGTTGGTCACCGTCCCGTTCGATCGCAGATGCCGAGGTCGACCACTTGGTCATGCCGGGTCTGCCTTGACGTGGACTTGGGCAGTCTTGTCGGGTTAGGAGTACGCTTGTGGCCTAGTTGCGGCTAGTCCTAGCCAGACAAATATTGACGGACTGAATCCCAATCAGGTTCCTATCGATGGAGGCTGCGATCCGCGTCTGCCACCTCGGAAGCCGACTGGCGCCGATGGGGCCGTGCGAAACATGGTGCCTGAGAGCCGACCCTCGCCGATCACCGGGTTGATGATGCGGGACTTCACAGGGCTGCGAATTGCACGCTTCCGCTGTCAGCGCGGGACGCGGTGTGTGCAGACGAAGCCCCCTCCAGATGTTCACCCTCACTCGCTGGGTCCCCTGGGGCAGAACGTTCCGAGTGTGCCGCCGCCAACGGCAATCCATAGCCAGCACCTCCGTGCTTGCGAGTGCTCCTCATGACGATACCTTGAAGGTGGACACAGTCTTGCCACGCAAGTGATGGCCCGTACTTGACGTCCTCACGCGTGGGAGGGCGCGTACACCGACCACGACGGCAGAACGACGATGCCTCAAGGAAGGCCTCTTCAGAGGAGCGACTGGCCCTCCTCGAGAACAATCTCGGAGTTTGGCGCCAAGTCGTCGAACCGGTCCACGACCCCGCTGGTCCAGCGCACTTCAAGGGACTGGACGATGGGATCCGTTCCAAGGCCGAACGTGATCACGCTCTCGCTCTGCGAGCAATAGCTCGATCCGCCACGCAGCACTTTGACCTGCTCACCGGAGGCGCTGGCGACACGCAGTTCGGCGCCCAATTCGGTCCTGTTGGAGTCGCCGCCCTGCAGCCGCACTCGCAGGTAGTTGTTGGCATTCCCGCCGTCGTTGCGGAGCAGTCTTGCAGGCCCGTCGTTGGCGGTGATCGCAACGTCCAAGTCGCCGTCCCCGTCGTAGTCGGCAAATGCCGCACCGCGTCCCACCATTGGCATTGCCAGATCCGGCCCGGCCTCGCTACCCACCAGGGCGAAGCGGCCGGTGCCGTCATTGCGGAACAGCAGCGGCGGTTGGGCAAACTTCACTGCTGGCTGAACTATCTCGATCTCTTCGTCGAGATGTCCATTCGCGCAGAAGATGTCCGGATGTCCGTCGAGGTCGTAGTCGAAAAAGAACGCGCCGAATGTTAGCGCCAAGAGGCTGTCGCGCCCGATCGCACTCGTCGGAGCCTCGTCCACGAAGAGTCCGTTCCCCTCGTTGTGAAACAGGTTCAGCATCTCGTTGGCGAAGTTCCCGACGAGCAGGTGGAATCGCCCACTGCGGTCATAGTCGGCGACGTCAACCCCCATGGCTCCGCGGGCCTTGCCGTTCTCGGCATAGGCGATGCCCGCCGAGACGCCATGCTCGCTGAACGTGCCGTCCCCCTCGTTGCGGTAGAGCTTGTTGGGTTGCGTGTCGTTGGCCTGAAACACGTCCGGCAGCCCGTCGCTGTCAAAGTCGAACACGGCGATACCAAGCGCTTTTGCGGTTGGGTCGTCAATGCCTGCCGAAGCGCTGACGTCCTCGAACGTTCCGTCACCGCGGTTGCGGTACAGCACAGAAGGCTGGCCTACGTAGGACTCCGGCGTGCAGTAGGTCTTGGTGGAGCCGTCCATCGAGCACCACAGATCCCCGTCTGCGGTCCACTGTACGTAGTTGGCGACCATCAGATCCGCATGGCCGTCCAGATCGTAGTCGAGCCAAGCCGCGCTGGTCCCGAAGCGGGCGTTGTCGATCCCGGCCTGCTCGGTCACGTCCTCGAAACGACCGCCCCCGTCATTGCGGAACAGGCGGTCCCCGTCCAAGACGGTGACGTATAGGTCGGCGTCGCCGTCGTTGTCATAGTCCGCCGAAGCTGCCCCAAGCCCGTACATTGGGACCGCCAGCCCTGCCTCTCGCGTGACATCCGCGAAAGTGCCGTTGCCCAGATTCCGATACAGCTTCGACGTGATGCCGCTCGGATCGCCGCTCCACGGCTTTGAGTTCACGAAGAATAGATCCTGCCATCCGTCCCCGTCGAAGTCCAAGAACGCCACGCCCGAACCCAGCGTCTCCGGCAGGTACTTGCGGCCGGAGCGACCATTGTGGTGCTGGAAATCGATCCCCGCCTCCGCGGTGACGTCCTTGAACACGACCGGAACGCGAGCCGGCGCGTCGTCCGCTGCCCCACGCTCTTCGGCGGGCGGCCCGCATGAGAATGCGGCGAGAGCCCAGAGTGCGGTTGCAAGCCTAGAGAGGCACTGAGACGTGCTCATGAATCGCCTGCCGCTCATTGTTGTCCTCCGGGCTGGCCCGCCGGCGCTCGGCTGTTCGTGTCTGGGCAGACTCGTCCGCCTTGTAGCGCAGGAAGAGAGCCTCTTCCCGTTCCGCAGACTCCAAGTCTCCCAAGCCCCTGTAGCAGCGCATCTTTGTGTAATGCATCTGGAGGTCCTCCGGGTCGATGAGCGCCACGCGGTCCAACACCGACAAGGCCTCGCCGTACGATCGCTTCAGGAACAGGATGTTCGCGATCTCATTGAGGACCACGCGGTCCCGAGGGTATTGCGCGGCCGCCTGTCGCAGGTCATCCAACGCCCCGTCATAGTCCCCAAGCCTACGCAGCGACAACGCCCGGAAATACAGCGCCCTAGCTAGGCCAGGTGAGAGCTCGAGTGCCGTCTCGAGCACCTCAACCGCTTCGGCCGATCGCCCCTCCGCCACCATCGCCCGGGCCACGTTCACCCAACCGTCAGGATGGTCCGGATCGGCCTCAATCGCACGGCGAAACGCATGCTCGGCCCCTTTGATGTCGCCTTGCAGAAGCAGCCCGATCCCGTAGTCGTTCCAGCGCTCCCAATCTTGCGCAACAACCTCGGGATGCCATTCCGGTCCGGGCACCCCGACCGCCAGACTGACTTCGGCGGAAGCGATTTCCGTTATCGGAAGGATGGGGATCCGATCCTTGACTAGCCCGGGAACGTTTCCAGGGATGTCCGCCGGATCGTAGCTGAACTCGCGATCGTCGAAGCCGGTCCCGTGCTCGCCCGGGAGCGCCCTGCCGGCGTAGGAGAAGGCCGTGTAGCTGTGCGAGAACTTGCGGTGGTTCAGCTTGGCGCGGAGAGTGATTGGCCCCTCGGCATCCTCGGGAACCTCTAAGCGGTAATGGACGACATCCGCCGCCCCGGGCGGTATCAGCCGCGCATACAGCAGACCCCGCAAATGGAAGGCATTGCGCTTGTCGATCAGGTTCCCGCGGGCATCCACCTGCACGGCCCGATAGAAGTGCGCGCCCGGGTCAACCGGGCCGTGCCCGTCTTGGACCTGGCCGCTCCAGAAGATGCGCCGGCCAGCTGCGTCAAGGGCCTCAAACTCGACCCAAATGTCAAAGGCATCGACCGTGCCACTGGGGAAGAAATGACCCACCTTCCGGGTTCTCACGACCACATCCACCCTGAGCGTCTGGCCCGGCTGGACGCTGGCAGCAGTGCGGTCCAGCGGCGCGGCAAGGGCCCCCACTTCTCGTAAGACAACGGGACCGCGGCTCGCCCCAGCCTCCTCTCCGACGGCAAAACCCGTCGCCGCCTGAATCTCGTCGACCGTGCGCAGCATCGACGGAGCCCCACCCGCAGCGGCGGCCTCGGAGACAGCGAAGACGTCCAGCGTGACGATACCGTCCTGCAGGAACTTCCTAGCGGCATCTAGCTGCTCTTGGTCCCCGTTCACGTACGGCACGGCCGTGTTCGCGGTTGCGAACCGGTGCGAGCGGACCATGCCATCGCGGTTCCCCGGGTCGTCGGACGGCACGAGCGGCATGTGGCAGTCGGCGCAGCCCTGCGGTTCCGGAGGGTAGTAGAACGAACGCGCCCCTTGGCCCGAGACCCCGCTCGCCTGCCAGTTGTCGTACGAATTGAAGCCGCGCACCCAGCGGTAGGAATTGACAGGCACGTCCAAATGGACCTTGTGGCAGGAGGCGCAGAACTCCGACCCGTCCTCCCGCATGAAGGGCTTCAGGAAGGCGCGTCGGTGCGCTGCCGGAGCCGTGCGGGTGACATAGTTGTGCACAGCCCGGACAAGGGCGGACTCGCTGGAAGCGAGGTGGTGCAGCGGCGGGTACTCGATCACGAACCCGCCGTTGCCCATTGTGTCGGGAACGTGGACGATCGAGTGGCAGGACACGCACGCCAGCCCGGCATGCGCTTCGGGCCGGTCGAGCTGGCCGGCCACGGGATCATCGAACATGCCGTTGAAGAGCATGGCGTGGTCGTGGCATCCCGCGCACCACTTGGACGCCTGAACCCCTGCGGTCTCCTGCATGTACTCGATGGACTTGCGGTAGAACTGGTTGTTGAACGACGAGAAGTGATGCATTGAGGACGTCCACTGGGCGTAGACGTCCTTGTGGCATTCCCCGCATGCTTCGGACTCAAGGAAGAAGTCCGACGGGATGATTCCGCCCGAAACGGTCTGCGCCGCGGACGGGAAGAATGGGCTCTCGCGGCCGCCGCCCTCTTCGTCCATGGACAGGGGCGCTTGCGTGGGGTTCACGATGCGGTCGGCGGAGAGCGGCAGCCATCGGTCCCTGAAGGCCACCGCCGCGGGAAGGAGCAGCGCGAGCGCGACACACACGGCGGTGGCACGGCTGCGCAGGCGCAGCGCCAGCAGTGCCGCGCCCGCAAAGCCAAAGGCACCGTGGGCCACCAGTGCTGGCAGGTTCTCCCGAGTCGCGCCGACCACGCACAATGCAGCCCCCAAGACTGCGCACACGGTCAGTGGGGCGCACAGCCGCCAGTCGCCGCGGACAGCGCGCAGCAGGTCAGCTCGCGAGCACCACAGTGCGAGGGTCAGGGCGGCACCGAGGCCGACGTGCAGCAAGACGCTGGCGACGTACACGAGGCTCGCTTGCGGAAAGGCCCAGATCCACCCAGCATTGACCACCAAGGCGAGAAAGGCGATGGCGATGCCCCGACCTCCTGCGAGACCTGCGAAAGCACGCCAGACGGGAGTGGTGGTGTCGGTACGTGGGTTCACCGTTCGCTGGCGCGCGCTACCAGCGGGGGCAGGAGGCGCATCGCCGGCCTCGTGTGGTAGCGCATCAAGTCTGCCTGGTGCTGCGGGGACTCGGGGTAGTGCTCATCCACAGCGTACGGGTATCCGCTCATGGAGTGGAACGGCAGCGGGGTGACCGAGTCCCCATAGGCCGTGTTGGCCTCGTTCTCCTTGGCCCAGCCGTCCACGAAGAGTAGGTAATCGCGCGTCCATCCCGGCTGCACCGCCGGAAGCTGGTCTGCCTGGAACCGGAGCTGGATTTCGTCTCCTGCGCCCATGATCACAAAGCGATCGTCCTCGGAGCGCAACAGTTCGCGAACGTCCCCGAAGCGCGTGTACAAGCCGGGCGTGGGGTTCCAGTTGCTGGTGGCCGAGACCACCTGGTAATCGAACCGCTCGGGCTGGTCTCGACCCGGTGGCACGACGTTCCGGGAGAAGCCCCGGAAGCGAAGCTCGGCCACAGACGGCTCAAGTGCCGTCTGACGCACATTCGGGTCGGATGTGCCCGTCGCAATGTAGGCCTGGTCCCAATGGACGCACATGTTCGTGCGAATGCGGACTGTCCGCGATCGATCCGGGAACTTGCCGCTCAAGTCGACCGCTACCGTGCGCAGCGTACCTCCGGGAAGCCCGACATCGGCCACGGCGACGTGCCATTGGCCATCGTCGCCGCGAATCTCAAGGCTCGGGGGCTGGATCGCGGTGGACTCGGACTGCGAGGCCGCGACGATCGTGCTTGCGGATGCCCAGTCGACCCACGCCTCGAGGAACAGGACAGCGTCTCCATCGTCGAAGTGGGGAAACTCAAGCGTCAAGGTGTGCGGCTCGGCACGCCCTGACAGATCCCGGCGGAACGGCGCGTAGCGCCGGTCTCCAGCGACCACGCGGTCCAGAACGCTCTCGCCCGAGTGGTTGGTCGCGGCGACGGGCCGGATTTCGGAGCGCACTCCAAACAGCCGGAAGTCGGGAAACGGGGGAGCCTTGGCCTTCTCATTGCTGACGACCCGCATGTCGGCCGGATGGTCAATGGCCAGCAGGCGGATCTTGTCGAGGTAGGCGGTCTCGCGGAGTTCCTCGGTGATGCGAACGTCCAGGAATCCCACCCGTTCCTTTAGCTGGTCCCCGTGAATGGTCACGTACTCGTCGTGGTCGACAGGAAAGTACACGCCCCGGGCTAGGCTGGCCCCCAGAGGCGCCACGCCCAAGACCTCGCTGATGTACTCGAATCGCGAGCCGTTCCAGGTGTAGACCATCGGGCACGAGCCAGACAGCCTCGGGGCCTCCTTGATGTGTATCTCTGAGGCGGCGCCCTCCGGGGTCTCGTTCTGGATCAGGCCGTTCGCCCACGTGACGCGGACCGTGTCGACGGATTCCGCCGCGCCCAGCCCGAAGTGCAGGGGGGAGCCCGCGTAGACCTGCTTGGTATAGCCGAGGCCGGCCTTCACCTCGACCCGCGCATCCGTGCCGATCGCGGGACTCTTGACGCCTTCCAATCGGACAGTCAGGCCACGATTCGACGTCTCGGTGCGGTTTGCCCTGACCACGACGGTGCCGTCAGCCGTCGCCGCGAGCAGGTCGGGCCGGCCGTCTCCGTTCAGATCGGCAGCTGCCGCGTGGGCCGCCCCGCCGGGCGCGGGCATTGCAGCGAACTCGAAACCCTCGCGACCCGCCAAGAAGCCGTCGGCAGTCGCTCCATCCAAGCGCCCGCGGAGCTGGAAGTCGGCCCACGCCTGTACTCGGTCGAGCCTATGGACGGGCCCCAAGCTGCCGTCGCGATTCTCCAAGACCACCGTCTCACCCTGCGTGGAGACCGAGATGTCGAGGTAGCCGTCGTGGTCAGCGTCGACCACATCCATGCGGACAAGACCCTCCGGCACGGTGACACCGTCTACGGGCACTCCCGGCCCGAAGACACCAAGCTTCCTGTCCTGATGGACCAAAATGCGGTCCCCGTAGACGACCACGAAGTCGTGGCCGTTGTCCTCGAAGAGCTCTGCTGTGGCTGCGGCCCGGACGCGACCGTCCGCGAATGGGAACTCGGGGGTTGCGTCAGAAATCGCGCCGTCGCCGTTGTTGCGCCACAGCCGCCTGTCACGGCCGAGCCCGAACAGGTCGAAGTCGCCGTCGCGGTCATAGTCGACGAAGAGGCACAGGTCGAAATCGCCCTCGGCGGCGAATTCTTTCTCGAAGGACCGACCGGAACGATTGACCAAGATCTCAGCACCCTCGGCATCGACACGGCACAGGTCGGCCAGCCCGTCCCCATCGAAGTCCCCTGCCCCGTAGTGCAGGGCACCGTCCAGCCGGAGGCTCTTGATGCCGGGGTTACCCGACGAACTGCCGGCGACCGCTGCGGCGGCCTCTGCCGACCAGACCACGGCGTCCGCTGTGCCGTCCCCGTCCAGATCGAGGACGATTGCGCCCCTAGGTTCTCCCTCAATCGTGGCCACGCGCCGTGAGACGAATTCAAAGGGGGCTGCAGCGGCCGACTTGGCCGCATCCAAGGAAGGATCGTGAAGCTCAGCGTAGAAGCTCCAGTCGACGTCCTCCCCCACCGCCGCATCCTCAGTCTTGGCCTTGAGTGCCTTGAAGATCTCCAACTCCTGCATCGCCCGGTCAGGATCCGTGCGACGGAGGATGCCGAACAGCTGGAAGTGGGGGGCGGCCAGCGATGGGTCCAGCTCAATCGTCCGCTCGAAACGCTCGATGGCCCTGCGAATGTTCCCCTGCTGCTTGTAAAGGGCACCTAGGTTGTACTGCGTCTTGGCCTCGTCTGGGACGAGCCTGTCCATCTGCAGGAACTGGTCGAGCGCCTTCTCGACTTCGCCGGCCTTCTTGTACTCGATTCCGAGATTGAAGTACGTGTGGGGCAGCGTTCGATCGATCCTTTGTGCCACGGCCAATTGGGCCATGCCTTCCTCGCGCTGGCCAGCCCGCAATAGGGCAAGGCCGTAGTTGAGGTGCTCGCGGGCCGATCCGGGATTCAGTTCGAGCGCTTCCCGCAGCCGTTCAACAGCTTGGCGCGACGACCCTGGCGTCTCATAGAAGGCTTTGCCCAGGTTTCGAAGCTCCTGCAGGCGGGCCTGTGCCTCGTTGTCCGACGGCGACTGAGCGGTCGCAAGCATCCATGCGGCGATACCGCCAATGGCGACCAGTGCCACGACGGCCAAGGTTCGGATCGGGCCCCTCATGGCAAGACCTCATGGTACTGTAGCGGCGCTCAGCGAGGACAGATCGGCGGGCGTGCGGCCCGGGTCTCGCGGCTTGTGCGTAGCGTGGCTGGAGTTCGCCAAGCGCTTGGTCAGAGACAGGGGAACGCTCCCTTGGGTGAGCC
>JAPPMC010000294.1 GCA_028819235.1 Bryobacterales bacterium | reverse complement strand
CGGAGCTTTGCCATTTCCAGCAGCATCGCCACCATCGACCGTTGCATTTCAGCACACACCTCAGCGCGCTCCTCGGCCCTGATCCGGTCTGCCCATGTCCGAGGCTCTTGTTCCAGCATTTCCAGCACCTCGGTCAGATTATCGCTCACCCGCACATTCACGACCCCCAAGTCCGGCAATACCACGTGCGTAATCCACGCGGCGAAGGCGCTGGCCAGTTCCGCATGCTCTGCATCGGATGCCCATGATTGCAGCGGCGCGGCCGCCCGGCGCAGCGCTTCCGGATCCTCACACCGCTGCAGCCTCGCCAGCAGCACCGCCAGATTCTGCTCTCCGCCGGGGTCCGGCAAACGCCGCAGGTCCAGCAGATGGCAGACACGCGACAGCCAGTGCCAATAAGGCTCGCTCCCCTCCCCGGACTCTTCATCTGCGCCCGCGACGGACCACGTCCGCCGACCTGTGTACAGCGTCAGATGGAGAACCGGCGGCACTCTTGCTGCCGAGTACCCCCGTGGCGGATCGCGGCTCAGCTTCAGGCCGAGTGTCGCCACCGAATGCAGCGCCCGGAACGGCATCGTGGGATCCGGCTCGGCCTGGCATTCCAGTAGGAGGCAGGCCAGACCGCCGTCCCGAAGCTCTATCTGCCAAGCAGCGTCCGTAAGGCGCTGGGACAGGTCCGGGCCGATAAGGTTCGCACTGGCGGGTTTGATGCGCGCGATCTGCGCCTCTTCGAGGCCGTCGAGAGGGTACGCACGGAGCAGATGCCGCAGGAAGTCGGCGTTCAGGGCGAACCGCTTGATTGCCGCATCGCGCGGCACGCGCATTTCGGCGGTGAAGAGCGGAAGCCCTAGGATCGCTGTCTCGTGGTCCGTCATCTGCTGGGGATTGTAGTTGGGGTAGCTTGGCGTTCCTCAGGGCCCCAAACCACAATCCCTAAGGCGGCAGCCGCGCTGCCGGGCCGCCAAGACTCTGTCCTGGCGGATGCATCGCTGCGAAGACTTCTCAGCCGGGGATTGCTGCAGAACCGGCGCAATCGACCGCCGCCGCTTGTGCCTCGCCCTGCTGTCGAGACTCTCTCAGGGCCTGGACTGCCGACTCGATGTGGTAAGGAACCGAATACATCTGTGTCCATTCCTGTGAATTGCCCGATCCGCAATCGAGACAACTGCGGCGGCATTGACGCGATGCTTGCCAAACGCCGCTAGACCACGGGACCGCCGAGACCGGAGGGGTTGGTGATTCAGCGCCAGGCCCGTCTGCCGCACATGTCCCGCGTGGGATTTAAGCATCCGGCGAATGAACCGCCACTGCGGGCTCCAATTGCGCAGAGTGCGCCTTCTTCGTTTGAAGGGCGAATGACTCCTATGGCCCCGTAACCGCAGTTCCTGTGCACGTGGGCCAATACGACCCGCTTCAGTTCCCGTGCCTCGCGATCGAATTTGAGTTGGATGGCCTTTCCTGTGGCCAGTGCTGAGGTCCGAATCGACCGCTCAGGCGGACGCATGCAGCCAAATCGGTGCGGTTCCGACCGGAGGTGCGGGAACGTGTCGGAACCGAAGCCTTTCTGGCGGTTGCCGCGGCGCCTTGCCCGACGGTGCGGCGGCAGTACGAATGTTCACAGGCCCAGCCGTTCTGATAGGGGCGAAGCTTGTGCGGGTTCGTGCGGTCCCCTGCCGATGGTGTGGACTGGCGGGCTGGTGTCCGCCCACGGAGCGTCCGCAGTGCGGCCAGAGCCGAGGTTGATCAGGCCCGAGTCCGGGGCCGTGATCATGCGCACTGCGATCCGGTCAGCCTGCCACTGGTTCTCGTTGCGAGCCGACTTACCCAAACGCCGATCTTGCGTATGCGTGTCGAAGGAAGCCTTCTGCCGTGTGGCCAGAGAAGACAGGACCGATTGCAGTCCTCCAACATCCGGTAGCGCACGCCGGACTCGCCATTGAGTTCGGCCCAGGGAAGTCTCGGATAGTGAATCGCAGGAAGGTCGTCGTTACTCGGCTGCGCTTGGCGAATTGCAAGCTCCATGTCGGACATTTCGGTGGGAAGCCCCAGCGTGCCCCTTTTGAGGCTCAGACTTCCGTGGCGTCGGCCACCGTCGGCAGGAGACTTCGGTGGGTCGCCTACGATCCTGCCTCCCTCGTAGTGCGGGCCCGTCCTCAAGCCCGACGAAGCCGGGCGAGCAGCGCCTCTCCGCTCTCGCAGGTCACCAACCACTTTCCAATGTCCTTTAAGCGGTCGGTATCGGTGATTCCGTCGAGGAGCTTGGCCAGTCGCTCTGCCGCCCCACCTCCGAAGCGGAGCTTTGCCATTTCCAGCAGCATCGCCACCATCGACCGTTGCATTTCAGCACACACCTCAGCGCGCTCCTCGGCCCTGATCCGGTCTGCCCATGTCCGAGGCTCTTGTTCCAGCATTTCCAGCACCTCGGTCAGATTATCGCTCACCCGCACATTCACGACCCCCAAGTCCGGCAATACCACGTGCGTAATCCACGCGGCGAAGGCGCTGGCCAGTTCCGCATGCTCTGCATCGGATGCCCATGATTGCAGCGGCGCGGCCGCCCGGCGCAGCGCTTCCGGATCCTCACACCGCTGCAGCCTCGCCAGCAGCACCGCCAGATTCTGCTCTCCGCCGGGGTCCGGCAAACGCCGCAGGTCCAGCAGATGGCAGACACGCGACAGCCAGTGCCAATAAGGCTCGCTCCCCTCCCCGGACTCTTCATCTGCGCCCGCGACGGACCACGTCCGCCGACCTGTGTACAGCGTCAGATGGAGAACCGGCGGCACTCTTGCTGCCGAGTACCCCCGTGGCGGATCGCGGCTCAGCTTCAGGCCGAGTGTCGCCACCGAATGCAGCGCCCGGAACGGCATCGTGGGATCCGGCTCGGCCTGGCATTCCAGTAGGAGGCAGGCCAGACCGCCGTCCCGAAGCTCTATCTGCCAAGCAGCGTCCGTAAGGCGCTGGGACAGGTCCGGGCCGATAAGGTTCGCACTGGCGGGTTTGATGCGCGCGATCTGCGCCTCTTCGAGGCCGTCGAGAGGGTACGCACGGAGCAGATGCCGCAGGAAGTCGGCGTTCAGGGCGAACCGCTTGATTGCCGCATCGCGCGGCACGCGCATTTCGGCGGTGAAGAGCGGAAGCCCTAGGATCGCTGTCTCGTGGTCCGTCATCTGCTGGGGATTGTAGTTGGGGTAGCTTGGCGTTCCTCAGGGCCCCAAACCACAATCCCTAAGGCGGCAGCCGCGCTGCCGGGCCGCCAAGACTCTGTCCTGGCGGATGCATCGCTGCGAAGACTTCTCAGCCGGGGATTGCTGCAGAACCGGCGCAATCGACCGCCGCCGCTTGTGCCTCGCCCTGCTGTCGAGACTCTCTCAGGGCCTGGACTGCCGACTCGATGTGGTAAGGAACCGAATACATCTGTGTCCATTCCTGTGAATTGCCCGATCCGCAATCGAGACAACTGCGGCGGCATTGACGCGATGCTTGCCAAACGCCGCTAGACCACGGGACCGCCGAGACCGGAGGGGTTGGTGATTCAGCGCCAGGCCCGTCTGCCGCACATGTCCCGCGTGGGATTTAAGCATCCGGCGAATGAACCGCCACTGCGGGCTCCAATTGCGCAGAGTGCGCCTTCTTCGTTTGAAGGGCGAATGACTCCTATGGCCCCGTAACCGCAGTTCCTGTGCACGTGGGCCAATACGACCCGCTTCAGTTCCCGTGCCTCGCGATCGAATTTGAGTTGGATGGCCTTTCCTGTGGCCAGTGCTGAGGTCCGAATCGACCGCTCAGGCGGACGCATGCAGCCAAATCGGTGCGGTTCCGACCGGAGGTGCGGGAACGTGTCGGAACCGAAGCCTTTCTGGCGGTTGCCGCGGCGCCTTGCCCGACGGTGCGGCGGCAGTACGAATGTTCACAGGCCCAGCCGTTCTGATAGGGGCGAAGCTTGTGCGGGTTCGTGCGGTCCCCTGCCGATGGTGTGGACTGGCGGGCTGGTGTCCGCCCACGGAGCGTCCGCAGTGCGGCCAGAGCCGAGGTTGATCAGGCCCGAGTCCGGGGCCGTGATCATGCGCACTGCGATCCGGTCAGCCTGCCACTGGTTCTCGTTGCGAGCCGACTTACCCAAACGCCGATCTTGCGTATGCGTGTCGAAGGAAGCCTTCTGCCGTGTGGCCAGAGAAGACAGGACCGATTGCAGTCCTCCAACATCCGGTAGCGCACGCCGGACTCGCCATTGAGTTCGGCCCAGGGAAGTCTCGGATAGTGAATCGCAGGAAGGTCGTCGTTACTCGGCTGCGCTTGGCGAATTGCAAGCTCCATGTCGGACATTTCGGTGGGAAGCCCCAGCGTGCCCCTTTTGAGGCTCAGACTTCCGTGGCGTCGGCCACCGTCGGCAGGAGACTTCGGTGGGTCGCCTACGATCCTGCCTCCCTCGTAGTGCGGGCCCGTCCTCAAGCCCGACGAAGCCGGGCGAGCAGCGCCTCTCCGCTCTCGCAGGTCACCAACCACTTTCCAATGTCCTTTAAGCGGTCGGTATCGGTGATTCCGTCGAGGAGCTTGGCCAGTCGCTCTGCCGCCCCACCTCCGAAGCGGAGCTTTGCCATTTCCAGCAGCATCGCCACCATCGACCGTTGCATTTCAGCACGCTCCTCGGCCCTGATCCGGTCGGCCCATGTCCGAGGTTCTTGTTCCAGCATTTCCAGGACCTCTGTCAGATTATCGCTCACCCGCACATTCACAACCCCCAAGTCCGGCAATACCACGTGCGTAATCCACGCGGCGAAGGCGCTGGCCAGTTCCGCATGCTCTGCATCGGATGCCCATGATTGCAGCGGCGCGGCCGCCCGGCGCAGCGCTTCCGGATCCTCACACCGCTGCAGCCTCGCCAGCAGCACCGCCAGATTCTGCTCTCCGCCGGGGGCCGGCAAACGCCGCAGGTCCAGCAGATGGCAACACCTGAGAATGCGCTCAGGGTCGTCAGGCACGGCATCTCTGTACCGCGCCAGAACCTCAGGTAACGGCAGCGGACCGCTGCGGTACTCCAGCGTCTGGACTTAGCCGACCATCCGCAACAGCTCCCGCTCCTGCCCGCCAGCTTCAAGCGCAGCCTCTTCGGCGTCGCCGCCGGAGCCTCGGCGACGGGGCGCATTCTCCCGACTGAGGTCCTTCCCAGAATTGGCCATCGATGCTCCCTACCGGCCTCTTGGCCAGCGCTCCATCGCAGCCATCAAGTCGTCTCCCACGACTCTCCAGTCTCTTGCGCTCAACGTCGCGTCACCCGGCCCATTCAGAACACCCCCTCGACCGCCCCGGCCGGGGAAACTCACCGCGTTGGCCATACCGGCCAGAACCAGGTGCACTGCGCGGGACATCGGCGGATTGGGATCGGGCATCGCCCGGCGCATTCTCCCTGTGTCCGCAACCATCTCAGGGGAGGCCCGGTGCATCCGGGTAATCAGTTTCCAGAAAGGTTGAGCCAGCACGCAACACGTCGCCTTCGCGAGGTAATGCGACACTCGCCACGGCAAGCGGTCCAAAGCGTCCTCACCGTCGCTCCGTCCCGACGGGGCCACGCTATAGGCCGGAACAGGCCCCGATGGGTCGTTGCCGACCGTCACCATGCGCTCGAGCACTTAGAACAGATCGGGATCGATCGGGCCGCAGGCAGCCGGCTCGAACTGAAAGTGCGGGCCGCCAATCACCCAGCCCACCTCGCGGTCCACCAGAAAGAGCACCCTCTGGATCTGAATTGGGTCGAACCGCGCTCGAGCGCTTGCCGAGGCCATGGAAGCGAGGACAAGATTCGGAGCGCTTCATGCCTGTGCCACTCCAGTGTTTCGGGTCCGGTCCCCGAATGGCAATCCCTTACCGGATGGCAATCCACCCAGAGCGGGCTGGACTGAAGCGGGCCCGGAGTGCCCCTCCGGCATCGGCGATGGGCTCGCCGCGGGCCAGAGCCTGTATTGTGGGGAGGAGGCAACACGCGCCATGTTCGTCGGATATGCGAGCGTCAGCACCGTGGCCCGGCACACCGGGGCCCAGTCCGAGGCACTTGAGCGGCACGGCTGCGAGCGCGTCTTCCGCGAAAAGGTCTCCGGGCAGGACGAGGACCGTCGGCGACAAACTGGGGATGGCCGTGCAGATCGTTTCTCTGCGGCTCAGGATCCCATTAGCAGCGGACGGCGGCGGAAGGCGGAACGCGGCTCGGCGGGCGCTGTGCGCGGGACGTCCCGGACGCGCGGCTAGACCAGATGCTGACGCAAGACGAGCGGGATCTGATCGAGGCGCTAGTCCGCAGGAAGCGTCTGCTGCCGCCTGCGGAGCGCGATTGCCCTTCGCCCAAGGACATCCGCACTTGGGTGGTGTGGCTGGCGCGGACGTCCGGGTTTCAGCCGTCGAAACGTCGACCGCTGCCGGGGAAGAGGATCCTCTGGCGGGCGTACGTCAATCTGCAGAAGCAGTTGCGGGTTTGGCGAATGATGCGCGACTGAGCAGTCGGGCAGCAAAGGCGTGCCGGGAGAGGGCGCGTGGCCGTCCAGCGGCGGGATTTCATGGTCACGGCTGTCGGCAGTCGGACAGTCCTTTGTGGGTAGCCACAGCGTAGGTTCGGCGCTCGAGTGAGGGCGCGGGCTGGACCGTCAGCAGCTGATCCAGCTTGGCTTGCCGATGCGCCAAACCAGAGCTGCAAATACGCCGAGGACATGTGAACTGGTCTCAGAGTTCGGCAACAGCTGGATTCGAGTGTGGACATAGCACCTGATGAGCGCCCGTTCCCGCAGATTGCGGGGCTGCCCGCCATGTCGCTGGCCACGAGAACAGTAGCGAACACGCGCAGATCGCCACATGTTCAGACGCAACGCCAGAACCAGGCGCATCAACTGCGTCAGAGCGCTAGGTGGCGGGCGTCACTGAGCGCCCCGGTCGCGACGAGATCAGGGGCATCTGGGTCGAGATGCTCGTGCGCCACCACAAGCCCGACGGATGAGGGAAGGGGACCTACCGCAATACGTTCTTCACGAGCCTCAATATAGCCGGGCAGAATGTGGAGGGAATCGCGCGCCGTGGACGGTCCCGCTGGAGGATAGAGTCAAGTACCCTTTCACGTTTTCCTATCGGCTGGCTCTGCCCGGGGTTTGAAGGTGTGATGAACGAAACTGTCGGGGCGAAGACTTGGGTGCCAACTTCAAGTTCGCGCTCGCGACCAGCATGCGTGTGGACATTGTCAGGGCTTGGACCACTCTGGGACGCCCGTTGCACGCATTGACGAACGCCGCGAGTCTTCAGGGCGATGGTTTGGAGGTCAGCGCCAATGTCGGCGTGTATGAAACCGGGAGGCACGTGGCACTTTCGTCAGCGCTGAACAGGTCTACAAGCGTCGACCGCAGGATCGTCAAGGACGGCAGCCGCCTGGACCAGCCCTAGCTGCATCTATTTCGACCGGGCGACACTGATTCGTTGGCATCGGCGAACCTAGTAAATGAATCGGAAGCGCGAATTGTTCGACCGTGGGGTTCGAAGGTTGCCGCTATGCCAGCAGCGCTCACGCCCCGCAAATGGAGAGACACTGCCGGAAGCCGGTCCGAGGACAGCGCGGGGCGGACTCGGCCACTGGTTCGAAGGGCGATGGGATCGCTGTCGCACGGAGTCCTCTGTGTCCGAAGAGATCCGTCGGTGTAGGGAGAACTGAAGAATGCCTCGTCCAGACAAAAGGGACTGCAGCTCGGGACAGGTCTTTCGCCGCAGGGATCTACTCACAGGAGCCGGTCGCCCGCGAGACTTCAACGAATACGTTCAATCGTTCACAAAGTGCGAAAGAACGTTGCGTGACGAAGATCGAGAATGGGAGACCCTCGATCCGTGTGGTCCGAGCTACATGAGGGCAATCCGCTGCCGCCGCGATTTGCTGCTCGGCGATACCTGTTGGACTAGACTTGGCGTCAAACATCAGCAAGTACTGGAGGGCAGTCGAAGGCGCGCAGAAACGGAATTCTGGGGATTGCAGGAGCACCTAGACCCAAGGCACCGGTCGCGCGTGCGTGATCGCCAAGACCAAGATCGTACCTGTGCTTCGATGTCTGGAACAGGCTCCAGAGACTGGCTTCCCGACCGTCGCCGAGGGTGCGATGCGGAAGCTGCAGGAGAAGCTCGGCGGACCGATGCGCGCGACGGCGACCCTGCTGCTAACGCTGGCGCGACCGGCTCGGCTGGTGTCGGTAAGTTCGGCGAGCGTAATGGCCCTTAATGATCTGGCCGGCGTCCGCCGCTCGCGGCTCTGCAAGCCCAATGACTATCGTTGCCTGCTTGACTAGCTTTATCGCCAATCTTGGTTCGACCGCCCCCTGCCCAGGGAAGAAGACCGGGCAGCGATCTGGCAATATCGCGCCGCCTTGGTTGATGCCTTCGTCTGGGAGGAAGCGAAGATCCGCAACCTCGCTAGCAACGCGCGGCAACTTGCAAAGTGGTAAGAGTCGCGGCGCTCCCCGGCTTCGATTGACGGCGTGGTCGACACTCCGAAGGGCGCGATGGATTCGGATCTCGTATCAGAGGTGTCCGTATCCCGAATCCTGGGCGCCCGGAGTCCAAATCGCTCAGCAGATCCCTTTCGGCAATGGCTGCCCCTCGGTGGCGGGACCGACCACGGTTGGAGGTGTCACCGTGAAGCGGCCTCGGCACCAGCTTGTGCTCGTGCCAGCAGCATCCTGCTCAGGTGCCGCTCAGGCGCCCGACAGCCAGCATGAGCTGGTTGCCGTCATGCGAGACACACCGTTCTCGGCGATCGACCTCCCGCCTCGCTCTGGCGCGAGAGTCCCGCCGACAACCATCTCATGCAGCTGGGGTTTCTGCCGCGCAGTCCAAGGCACCGCGGTGGCAGGCGGGCATCGGAGGACCGCGCTTGGCCATTGGTCCTGCCATTAGCGAAGCTGGGCTGGCTGGCCGGGATCCGGGACAGCACATGCAAGCCTGTTCCTGGAACTTTGATCCAGCACTTCTTCGAATTCCGACCAGTCCGGTACCGCCCACAACACATCCGGTAGGACGGGCTTCTTCTCAGCCTCCCATCGCTCGTGCGAATAGTGCAGAGCCATCAGTACCGCCCGGGCGACCGGGTTCGCCGCCAGCCACCGGATCGGCATGTGTCCCTAGTCTCGAAGCTACTGCCCGCAAGAAGGGTCCAAGGCGCACGACCGCTCACCCCCGGGCCAGTCCAAGTGGAGGTCTCGTATCCCTTTGGGACGCCCAGATGTGCACCTCAGTCCAGGTCGAGGTCCGGAAAAACCTCGGCTAGGGACTTGGCGCCCAGCGCAGTTGTGAATCGGGCGTCCAGCTCAGACGGTGAGTCCTCTGCAATGCGACTGCGAACCGGACGTGGCAGCCGACCGAAGCGATGCTCCAGCAGCTGCGACAACGTGCCCGCCATCCCTTGCGCCATCCCTTGCGCCAGCCCCTTCTCCAGCCCCTGAGCCAGCCCCTTCTCCAGCCCCTGAGCCAGCCCCAGAGACACACCCTTATCAATCAGTTCCTGCACGATCTGGCCCACCACTGCCTCACCCCTCCCCGGCTTGG
>JAPPMC010000301.1 GCA_028819235.1 Bryobacterales bacterium | reverse complement strand
ACCAGCGGGCCGCCGGGCCCGTCGTGACAGGGGTTTTGGCTCAAGCACTAGGTAGACATCTTTGCCCGCCGCGACCGCCTCTGTCGCCATCGGCGCGTGCCAATGGTCGGGAGTGCTGATGACGACAGCGTCAATGTCCCTGCTATCCAGAATCTTGCGATAGTCGGCGAACATTCTGGCCTCCGGACCGAGGACTGAAGCGGCTCGTTGGCTCCTAAGGAAGTAGGCGTCAGCCACGCCGCGCACTTCTGCTCCTCTGGTTTCGTCAACGTACTGGCCGAGGACTAGTCCGCGGAGCCCACAACCGACCACCCCTACACCGATTCGATCATTGGCTCCGAGGACCCGCCGATACGAAGCGGCCGTCATTCTTGCGGCGCGGCGAGATCCCCGCTCGGCCACCCCAAGCTTCCTTGACATCGCGATGGTGGCGATTCTACCCGAGCAAGCCTTGCCAACCAACTTGGCTAGCTTTGTCAAGTTCCGTGCGACAGGTGCGACTCGCACGGTCTGCAGCGAGATCGGTAGCGAGTCTGACGCGAGAGACCGTCAGCGGAGGCAACCGCTCAGCCGAAACGGAACGGATCGACCCACCAGGCAGCTTGCATCACCGCTTGCGCGATCCAAGCTGCTGGAAGCCACGCCGACTCGGCAGTAGTGCGATGCACAGCGCCCCGGCAAGTCCGATCGCGAACATGACCGCCAAGGCCGCGTCGTAGCCTCCGGCGCGGTCATACATTGCACCTACGAAGAACGGCAGGGTTGCTTGACCGACCTGACCCATAGGCCACACGATTCCCATCACGCGAGCGAGCGACGCAGGACCGAAGAGTTCGGCCGCCATCAACGGGATCAGCATGTAGTTGGCCCCCAAACCGAATCCGAAGCAAGTGCCGAACACGAGCGGCATCGAAGCCTGGTCGATGAAGTAAAGCAGGGGAACCGGCAACGCAACCAGTAGGTAGGCCGCCACCATCACCATCTTCTTGCTGAGGCGGTCGGCCAGCCAGCCGGTGATCACGCGCCCAGCGAGGCTTGAGGCAAGAATCACGAAGGTCGTATCCGCAACAAGGGCGGCTGACAGCTCTGCATCCAAGAAGAGTAGCTTCATGTGCTGGTTGACGGCCCCTATGGCCGCGATGCTCAGGAACGACCCCACCGTCAGAAGCCAGAATGGATGGCGGGCCAGAAGACGCCGAAATCCGAGTGCCGGGACCGTCGAGACTGGGGCACCGGATGCCGGCGGCTCGGGCTCCAACCCCATATCGGCAGGCCGGTCCCGAAGCGCGAACAGGGCCACGGGCACGACCAGCAGTATCAGGAAGCCCATCGACTGCAGGGCTATCCTCCACCCAAACGCCTCGATCAGCGGGCCAGCCACAAACTTCTGTGACATGGCACCGCCGATCCCGAGGCCTAGGTACGCGAGGCCCATCGCTTTGCCGCGATTGCGGTCGAACCAGCTTCCGAGCAGTACCTGGCTGGGGACGGGCCCGGAGCAGACAAAGGCCACCATGACCAAGCACCAAGCCAGCCTGTAGGAGAGCAGCGAACCCTGCATCGTTCCGAGCCAGTTGAAGGCCACGCAGAATGCAACAGCCCCGAACACGATCAGGTGTCGAGGCCGAAACCGGTGCAGCAGCAGGCCGACCAGCGGCAGCACACACAGGGTGGAGATGAAGAATCCGGACGTTGTCTGGGCCCGGTCCCATCCGAACTCGGCGATGTAGTGGTCATAGAAGAATGGCATCGCGTACATCGGCATTCCAACGGTCATCGCAAGGATGAAGAAGCACGATGCGGCGATGCACCAGCCGTAGTAGAGCTTGCGTTGCACGGCGTGTTCGAGTCTAGCCAACTCGCGCCGGACAACCATTGTGGGGACCGGCGCCGCGGCTATCGGAGTCTAACAAGGCAAAGTCGGATCTTGCTTCCGCGGCGCGAGCGCGTACCGACGCTCGACGCCGGGCGATTGAGCACAGGTGCGTGGGGGTGACGAGGACTGGCAGCCGTCGCATCTCGATAGTCAGGTCGCCGGGTTTCTGGCGAGGGGTCCCAGATCACGCCACGGCTGCTGGCGCGAAGTCGGCGCTTCGCGCTCGCCTGTCGGCCCTGAGCATCCGCATGAACTCGGGCATGTAGAGGTGTTGGTCGAACCAGCCGCGGCCGCTGACCATGTTGCCCGAGCGGACGCAGCCCTCATCGACGAATGTCGCCCCGCACACTTCGATGTCGAACTTGCACTTCGGAATCGTGGCCATCCGCCGGCCTGCTATGACGTTGGCGGTCGCGACGATCTCCGCACCATGACAGACGACTGCCACGGGCTTCTCGTGCGCAAAGAAGTATCGGACGATTCGCATCAGGTCGGGATCGTAGCGGATGTACTCGGGTGCCCTGCCACCGGTCAGGAACAGGCCGTCGTATTCGGCCGGATCGACGTCTCGAAACGCGATCGTGGCCTCAAGGTGATAGCTGGGCTGCTCCCTAGTGATGTCCCATCCGGGCGGGATCTCGTGCATCACAAGGGGGTAGACGCGAGCCTCCGGCCCAGCGACAACGGCCTCGTAGCCGTCCTCTTGCACGCGGTAGACCGGATAGAGCGTGTCCATCGCCTCCGCAGCGTCACCGATCGTGATTAAGACTCTTGGCATCTCTGCAACTCACCTCCACGGCCAAGCTCTCGGCGGGAAACAGGGGAACGGATCCGGTCGAGCCATTGACGCCTGTCATTTTGGCACGGGTGCGCCCGACTTGAGCGCCAAGCGGGGTTGATATCGCATGTTGGGCTGCCCCGACGCATTCGAGACCGGGCCTCGCGTCCGTCCCGCGGACCGACACCCGTCCCCATCCCCAACGGAGCCTAGACGTCCGGACCCGCCCGGTCCGGATGGCGCGTTTAGGTCCACGCCGTCCCTGGGGCGTGCGAGAATGTCTGGGCAATGTCGCCAACCAGCTCGAACAGAATCCCTTCACGAAGGTCCTTCTTCGCGGGCGCAGCTGCGGGCGTGACTGTCTTGGCCTGCTCCGAATCGGAGGAAGCCGAGCCTCAGCCCGACACCACGATGGCTGAACCGCCCATGAAACTCTCGCTCTCAGTGAGGGTCGCGGAGTCTTTCTCGGACAAGCGGAACTCGGAAATGACCATCGATGAGCTGATTGCAATGGCATCGGCGCTCGGCTATGAGGCGCTTTGCATGCGTGCTTCGCAAGTTGGCACGCATACCGCACCGGAAGTCGTGGCGGATATGGCCCAGAGAATCCGATCGGCAGACTTGGCGGTCTCCATGGTCACAGGGGACTTCGCCGTGCCCAGCAACAACGACGAGGGGCCAATGCTTCTTCGCAACATCACGCCCTACCTCGATCTGGCGGAAGATCTGGGCTCGGACCTGATCCGCGTCTGCATGAAGAAAGACGAAGACATCGAATTCGCGCAGAGGGCGTCAGACGAAGCGGCAGAGCGGAGCATCCGACTGGCCCACCAGTCACACTGCGCCAGCCTCTTCGAGACCGTTGACGGGACCGTGCGCGTACTGCAAGCGGTTGACCGGCCCAACTTCGGCCTGATCTACGAGCCGGCGAACTGGTTCATTGCCGCAGAGGACTACGGCATCGACGCAATCCGCCGGGTGCAGCCCTACCTCTTTAACTTCTACATCCAGAACCACAGGCTAACGCCCGACGGCGTCACCAATGTCACGACCTGGAAGAAGGGACCTGTCCCGGTGGATCACATTGGGGTGTGGGAAGAGGGTGGCGTAGATGTCGATGGGGTGTTCGACGCAATGCACGAAGTCGGGTATAGGGGCTATCTGACCGTGCACCAAGCGTTCGGCGACGTCATGCCGGTCGAAGAGGCAGTTCGCCGCAGCTACGAGCACCTGCATCCCCGAACCCTGTCGCGAACGGGCTGAACGGGCCGGCGGAGCACACTATGAGGCAGACCATCCAGCGACGCCAGTTCTGTGCCGCCCTTGCAGGTGCCGGCCTGTACGGAACTGGCGCCTGCAAGGAGCCGGAGGCGACCCCAGCGACCGGCCTCAAGCTGTCGGTCGCTTGCGACATGTTTCGCGGCGAGGATGCCGGGCTGCCGTTCGACACTTCGGACCGCTCCGATCCGCGACCCGAGCCGCGGACCAAGTACCCGCCTGGCG
This sequence comes from Bryobacterales bacterium, assembly GCA_028819235.1. Taxonomy (GTDB): domain Bacteria; phylum Acidobacteriota; class Terriglobia; order Bryobacterales; family UBA6623; genus VXMF01. The sequence continues at coordinate 5,466 of JAPPMC010000301.1, read as the reverse complement.
CGGCCCTTGAACTCGCCAAGAGCCTTGGATATCAAGGCTTCGAAATGTTCGACTGGCGAGACGAAGCAGAGCGGTCCGGCTTCGCGGCCGCGAGACAGCGCCACGGATTGGCCGCCGTGTGCATCACGGCCAACAAGGGCGTTCGGGCACCCGGCTGCGGATTGACCGATCCCAGCGAGAGGGAAGGCTTTCTGAGCGAGATCGAAGCCGCCGCCGACGCAGCCAAGGACTTCGACTGCACGATGCTCGTCGTGCTGACCGGCTTCGAGCGGGAGGACACCCCACGCTCGGCCCAGATGGACAGCTGCGTCGCCGGCTTGCGCGAGGCCGTGCCAATTCTTGAGAGGGCGGGAATGACCGCCGTCGTTGAGCCGGTCAATACGCTCGTGACCCGCCCTGGGTACTTCTTGCCCGGCGCGCGCGAGGGTCTCGATCTCATCCGGCGTGTCGACTCCGCCAACGTGAAGCTCCTCTTCGACATCTACCACGTCCAAGTGACGGACGGAGACCTGATCCCGCAGCTTCGGGAAAACATCGACTTCATCGGTCATTTTCAGATCGGCGACCACCCCGGCCGGATGCAGCCTGGAACGGGTGAGATCAACTACCGGAACGTATTCCGCGCGATCTACGAACTGCAGCAGGAGAGGAGGTATGACGGCTACGCCGGGCTGGAGTACCACCCCAGCGTTCCGCTGCCTCAGACAATGGCCGAGGTGCGCAAACTGGCAGCGTTCTCCTAAGCATTGCTCGGGGCCGTCCGGCCGCTTCACACACCAGCAGCAATCAGCGCCTGTCCCATGCCGCGCTCGACTGCCCCGTTCAAGACGTGCGCCACACGTCACGGAGGCGGCACCGGCATGCCCTGCTGCTGACAGTCAAGGCGCCAGAGCGACCAAGGGCCGGCGCTGGCCTGCGGCTACTGGGGATCGCAGGCGCATAAGCTGAGCCACGGTGGGGATGTTGTACTGCGCGAACAAGTCATGCGAGTGCTCGAGGGATTGACGCTCTCGCGGCCGGTGACAGTCTCAGGTCTCGCCGGATCGAACGAAGCCTCAGCTCTTGGCAGGCCCTCCCATCGGACCGCCTTCCTAAGCGTTGTACCCGCTCCCGCCCAAATCGGACGCGGTGACCCGAGTCGATACGATCTTGAGGCAGTGCCGAACGCGCAGAACCGTGGCGCCAGGCTGAGACCAAATCCCGGATCTAGGATCCGGCTACCCCGGCGTGAACAGGTCGGGTGGGTCTTGGGCGTTTGGATTCCCTGCCTCGTCTACGCCATCGTTCGATACAACGTCTTCGAAGGTGTCGAGTGGGTCCACCTCCCCCTGTACATAGTCAACAAGTCAGTTGCCTTCGCTGGTGTCATCCTGATCGCGCTGGCCTATGCCGTCGGAAAGGCGTTCGGCGGACCGTCTGGTAGCGAGAACGTCCGGGCGAAGGCCAAGTTTCTGGGATTGGCTGGCTTCTCGATGATCACCCTGCACATCCTGATGGCCATGGTTCTGCTGTCCCCCGCGAACTACGCGAAATTCTTCGCCGAAACCGGAAAGCTCAACCTCACAGGCGAAATGACCTTCCTTTTCGGCGTGCTGGCGTACGGCTGCCTTCTGATTCCGGCGATCGCAACCCTTCCCTACATGTACGAGGCTCTCGGTATGGCTCGCTGGCTCACGGCCCAGCACATGGGATATGCCACTCTGGCGCTGGCGTGCGGGCACACATTGGCAATGGGACTCAAGGGCTGGATCGATCCGGCGTCTTGGCCCGGGTCAATGCCGCCGATCACCCTTCTTGGCTTTCTGGCCGCCCTGGTGGCCCTGCTGATCAAAGCTGCGCAGCTCGTCAGGCGCGCTACCTGAGTCGCACCCTACAGCTCGGACGCAAGGGCTGCAATCAGCGCCGCCCGATCGGCAATGCGCGACTCGAGAATGCTCTCGTTCAGAGAGTGCGCACCCTCGCCAACCGCGCCTAGGCCGTCCAGCGTGGGCACACCCATCGCGGCCGTCGTATTGCCGTCAGACCCGCCGCCAACGGACGCCTCACCGAGGTTCACTCCCATTCGCTTGGCGATGTCCTGAGCCGTCCGGAACAGGCCAACGACGTCCGGCGTGCGCTCCATGGGGAGCTTTCGTGTCCCACCCAACACCCGAATCGCACATCGTGCGTCCACCGGTTCGAGCGACCGGAACCTTCGATCGATGGCTTCCGCCTGACCCTTCGTGACGAATCGCACGTCGAATGTGGCGGTCGCCTCTGCGGCCACTACGTTCGGGGCTGTGCCCCCTTGGATCAGGCCAGGATTGACCGTTATCCCAGTCCGCAGATCCGTCCAGCGGGAGACAACACTGACCTGTCGCGCAAGCTCACCGATTGCGCTAGCGCCGGCGGTGAAGTCCAGCCCGGAGTGCGACGGCACACCCCGCACGACGACCTCGTACGTCGCGCCACCCTTGCGGGCCGTCTTCAGGCGCCCGTCCAGTCCGGCGCTGGGCTCCGCCACAAGGACTGCCGCGCTGCAGCTCGCTTCTCGTTTCGTGTGGACCGTGGATGTCGGGCTCCCGACTTCCTCGTCCGAGTTGAGCTGCACTACGAACTGCCGACGGGTCGGGATTCGGAGGTCGCGAAGTGCAAAGGCCGCGAACAGCAGGTAGACGACGCCGGCCTTCATGTCGAACACACCAGGGCCCCAATACCTTCCATCCGCGTGCCTCCAAGGCATCCGTCGGAGGGTGCCGATCTCCCAGACAGTGTCGATGTGCCCCAAGCCGAGTACTTGACCGTCACGATGCGACGGAATGTCGAAGGAGATCCGCAAGTGATCGCCGAAGTCGGTCGCGGGATGGCGCCGAACATCGGCCACGCTCTCGGCGGCATCGGCAACGGCGGTGCCCATCCGATCCACCGCGGCCTTATTCGATGTTGGCGATTCCAGTTCCACCAAGCGGCGAATCAGGGCCACCATATCGGCCTGACGGGATCGCATGTACTCCAAGATTCGGAGATCGCGCTCAGTGCGGTCCAAGGGGCCCCTACTCGACCGTCGCGACGGCCAAGCCCTCCAAGATCCGCAGTTCGCGGAGCCCTAGACCGACCTCTTGCTGCTCGCCGCTGAGGAAGGGCTTGAGCTCAGGCGGGGCGTAGAATTCCAACAGCCACTCCAAGACGTCCCCCGGTATCTCAACCCCTTCGATCGTCAGGCGAACAATCTCTGCGGACGCCCGGCCCTCTCGGACGCTGTAGTCTACATCCACCGCGACGGCTCTAGTGCCCCGCAGCAGCAGCCGCATCATCCAGGGCAAGCTGTCGGATGCCGAAGCTGCCTCGCTGAGCTCAATCTGCGCACGAAACTCCGCCCCGCCATCGCGGAGCTCGAGTTCCGGGCCCTGCACGGCGTCCGGGACCAGCGGAGATCCGTGGAACTGCAGGAAGGCATTCAGTTCGTCCTCGCTGAATTCGACGGTCGTGCCGCTGGGGAGGGTCTGTTCCGATATCTGCTGGAACTTGCGCATCGCCGACAAGGACGCTTGCTCGTCTATGGTCGCTGACGCGCCGGTAGGCGTCAGGAAACCCACCGCCACGATCGCGGCCCGCAGCCTCACCGCGGCCTCCCAGCCGAAGGCCGTTCGCTTCCCTCCGGCCCTGTCGTGCCCGGTGCCTCAGCCGCAACCAGGAGGGCCAGGAGATGTTCGGCTGCGATGGCCTCAGCCGCCTTCCTCCGGTCGGCCTCGGCCCGAATGGAATGGCCAAGCACCCGTGCCTCCACTTCGTACGTGCTGGCCCTCCCGGGATCGCGATCACCCACCGGGCGATAGACGGGCAACGGCTGTCCTCGGGCCTGTAGCCACTCCTGCAGCTGCGTCTTGGGATGGATCCGCTCTACGACAGGAAGCTGGCCGACTGTGTTGCTTGCCATGAGATGACGCTTCACGATGGATCCGGCAGCACGGATTCCGCCATCCAGATAGGCAGCGCCGATTACGGCCTCCAGACCGTCGGCCAGCAGCTTGCTCGGGACTGGAACGCCCTTGCCCACTTTCAGGCACTGACCCAGCTCGAGCGATCCGGCGACATCCGCGAGATTCTGATTGTTGATGACCGCTTCAGCCCACCTTGTAAGAGCACCGGGCCCTGCCGACGGATAGCGCCTGTAGAGCGCGTCTCGTACCGCCACGGCCAATACCGCATCGCCCAAGAACTCCAGCCGCTCGTTGCATGATTCCTGGACCTTGTCCGCGGACCGGTGTGTTAGGGCCTGCGCCAGAAGCTCGATGTCCGAGAAGCAGTAGCCTAGTCTGCCCTCAAGCGCGCGCAGGTCGGACGCCGCCATGTCGCGAGCAACCGTCGGCGCAGCGGGCTAGAGTTGCGCCTTGAGTCGTGCGCAGAGGTCGGTGCCATCGGCGGCTTGCACACCGCCGCGGGCCACGCACTGGTCCGCGAAGGCCGCCGCCTCCTCCTTCTTGCCCTGCTTCGAAAGGACGTCGGCCAAGTTGAAGAGCGTGAACGGTACGGGCTGCTGCGCCATTTCGACAGCCTTCCTGAGAGAAGCCTCAGCCTGGTCATACTGCTCCCTCTTTGCGAACACTCCGCCAAGCGCTTCGTGGCATTGGGACATGAAATCCATCTTGGTCGCAAGCCACTCGTCGTCGGACATGTTGGGATCCATCTTGCCGAGCTGCGGGATCAGTCCCATCGCCTTCTTGGCATAGTCCTCCGCCTTGGACAGCTTTTCTTCCTTGTCCAGGTCGAACTCTCGGGTGCGCGTGGGAATGGCCGTGGCCAGCGAGATCAGTGTTCCGGCCATCATGCCGGGCTCCGGATTGTTCGCAAGCACCATGTCACCGTAGAGCAGCATGTTCTCGAAGTCGTTCAGCTGCTGGTACGAGAGCATGGCCATGTAGGCGGCGAGGCCCACGGCCTCGCTATCAGGGAACGATGCCATGAATTCCCGCGCAGCGTCGGCCCGCTCCTGAAGTCCCGCAGCGCCCTGAACCTTCATGAAGGCATCGATCTCTTCTTGAGACTTCCATTGCGGACCTTGGGCGAGTAGGCCTCCCAGACCTAGGCACGCAGCCAACGCGAGCGTCACACACCCTTTCATTGCACTCGTCCTTCCCGCGACAGCCCAACGGCCGATCGCTCAGCCCTAACAGTGTACCCGCACGTCCCGACAACACGACGCTGACCGACCGATCTCCCGAATGATGAACGGGCCGGTCTCTTGAGACCGGTCGGGCCGCGGGGCCATCTCGAGCAGGCCGGATGCGCGGCACGAGCGACCGTCGCCCGACCAAGCGCTATCCCCCAGTCTGAGTCCTCCGGCGACCCGCGTTCACCGGAGCCTAGAGCCATCCTCTGGGAGCGCTCGTAAGATCCGCGACTGCCATGTCCGACGCCGATGCCACGGTGGTGCGCCCTGCCCGTGCCACAGATCTTGGGGGTTGACAGGATGAGGTCCCTTGTGGC
>JAPPMC010000075.1:39385-73814 GCA_028819235.1 Bryobacterales bacterium | reverse complement strand
CCTCATGCCCAGTAGAACATAATCAGCCAAAAATGTAGGATTGACGGAGCACTAGGAGGAAATCATCGTGAGCAATTCGCACCGCATAACAACTTGGGTGGGACTGGCATTGGCTGTGACGGCAGTATTCCTTGCAGGATGCCAAGCCAAAGCCGCCGTGAGCGAGACTGTCGATCGGACCCTACCACTCGGGAAGGGAGGTTCTTTCTCGATTGAGAACATTAACGGGCCCATCACTGTCGCCGTCGGCGACTGCGACGAAATCAGTCTGCGCTACACCAAGACAGCCAGGGACGCCGCCGGCCTAAGGTCGATCACGGTCGATATCAACGAGGAGCCCGGGAGCGTCGCGATCTCGGCGCGGTTCTCGAAGGTCGGTGTGTTCGGGAATTGGTTGAGGAGGGCCATAAGCGTTGCCTTTGAACTCCGAGTACCCCTCGACGCCGCAGTACGGGCCAAGTCGGTTAATGGGACCATTACGATCGCCGATGTCGCAGGCGATCTGCAAACCGAGACCGTCAACGGCGCTGTGCGGATTGCCGACGCGGCTGGCCGGGTCACGGCAAAGACCGTGAACGGCTCGCTGAAGGCGTCCTATGCGGCCGTCAACGACACTGGAACGCATTCCTTCCAAACGGTCAACGGCTCGCTCGAGGTCAGGCTGCCCCCTGATGTCAGCGGCCAGTTCCGAGCCAAGACAGTGAATGGGTCGCTCAAGAGCGACTTCCCGCTAGAAGTTCGTGAGCGGAAGTACAGACCCGGCCGATCGATCGAGGATCGACTTGGATCGGCCGACGCGACCTATTCGTTCTCGACCGTGAACGGATCCATCCTCATCCTTGACAACTGAGACCGTCCGCCGCCTGAGATGAGAGCCTTGCCGACCCCGCTGCCGCAAGGCGCTGCCGCTGGCGGAATGGCCGAGAGTTGGGTCCGAATCCGCCCGTGCAATTGGTCAGTCCGGACGCGCCGGATCCGTCGAGAAGGGTTTCTTCGGCCTCTCTGCAGCACCTGTCAGCTGGGCCCCGCAAGCGAACCGACGCAAACACTGCAAGCATCCCATCCGTCCGCAGCATGTCTTCCCATCAGAATACCGATTGGCGGCGCCTGCGGGCGCGCACGACCCTCGTTGAACTCCTGCAAGCCGCCATCGAACAGTTCACAAACAAAGTTGAATAGATTAGTTGTCAAGACTGACAACCGCTCTGGCCTTTCCGGCGAAATCGCTAACGCTATAATCCTGCGGGAGGCGACGCGATGAAACAATGACTCGCTTCGGAAGCTCCCGTTGGCTTTTCGTCGCCATCGTGGTCGTTGCCGCGCTGCCGCAGGCGAGATCCGGAGCCCAGTCCGCCCGGCAAGCCGCCTTTACGGCCGAGCAGGCCCAAGCCGGTTTTGCGGTCTATCGGGCAGCGTGCTCGCAATGCCACCTGGAGAGCCTCCGCGGGCGCTTCGAGGCCCCGGAGCTGGCCGGCCCGAACTTTCTGGCGCAGTGGGCGGATGTTCCAGTCAGCGAGCTGCTGGCTTACGTCCGTGAGACGATGCCAGTGGCGCAGCCGGCCTCGCTGAGCGACGAGGAGTACGCCGCTGTCGTGGCGTACATACTCAGGGAGAACGGTGTCCTTCCCGGTACTACACGACTCAGCTTCTTGTCGGGTGACCCCACCGTCGTGGGTGATCCGGCCCCCACATCTTCGCGATCGGCAGGCGACCTGAGAGGGAAACGGGCCGGCCCGGCGGGCCCGACCGGCGCCTCCGAGCCGACCGTGCGGAGGATCAATTCGAAGTTCGACGTCATCCCGCCGGTTCCCGGTCGCCCAGGGACCGGGCCGTCACCGCGCGCGGTCGATCGGGCTCCGGAAGGGGTCGGAGAGGTTCGCGAGACCCCGACGGGCGTCACTCGCACGTACCGTCCGCTCAGGAGGTTCAATCCGCCCTCGGATGCGGAGCTCGCTGACCCTCCGAGTGGCGAGTGGCTTCACTGGCGCGGGAATCCGGGCTCGTGGGGATACAGCCCTCTCAATCAGGTCAACACGGCCAATGTCCACCGGCTGCAGCTGGCTTGGAGTTGGGGGATGGAGGACGGACGGAGTCAGCAGGCTCCCCTGGTGCGGGACGGCGTACTCTTCCTGAGCAACCCGGGGAACGTAGTGCAAGCACTTGACGCGGGAGACGGTACGCCGCTTTGGGAGTACCGCCGGCGATTTCCCGATGGCGGAGGCCAGAACCAGCTGAGAACGCTGGCAATCTGGGAGGATTTGATTTTCGTCGCCACCTCGGATGCTTACATGGTCGCCCTCGACGCACCCACCGGCGCGGTCCGCTGGGAGACCCGGATCGCAGACCGCGAGAAGGGCTACACAAACTCCACCGGCCCCATCGTCGCGGACGGGAGAGTAATCAACGGAATTAACGGATGCCAGCGCTTTTTCGAGGACAGCTGCTTCATCACCGCCCACGACGCGCGCACGGGTCTCGAGCTGTGGCGTACATTCACGATCGCTCGGCCGGGGGAACGGGGCGGCGATACCTGGGGCGACTTGCCCCTCGAGTTCCGCGGTGGCGGGGATGTCTGGATGACTGGGAGTTGGGATCCGGAACTGGGCTTGGCTTACTTCGGGACGGCCCAGGCCAAGCCATGGGTCGCTGCGAGCCGGGGCTTGAGCACGGCCGCCTCGGCGTTGTACACGAACTCGACCCTTGCGCTCGACGTCGAGACCGGGCACATCGCTTGGTACTTCGCGCACGTGCCCGGCGAGTCGCTGGATATGGACGAGGCCTTCGAGCGGGTACTGGTCGACATCGACGGTCAGCCGATCGTGCTCTCGGTAGGAAAGCACGGGATCCTCTGGAAGCTCGACCGTCGTGACGGTACCTTCCTGGGACTCACCGAGACAGTGTTCCAGAACATCCTGGATTTAGACACCAAGACGGGCGCCGTACGCTACCGCGCAGACATCGCAGACGCGAGGGTGGGGGAATGGGTCTCGGTTTGCCCATCGACCGCTGGAGGGCACAACTGGCCTGCGACGGGCTACCATCCGGGGACGCGCCTGCTGGTCATTCCGCTAAGCCAGAGCTGCATGGAGATCGCCGGAAGGGAGACCGTACTCGAGGTGGGGTCCGGCGGCACTCAGGCAGACCGCGCCTGGATGGAGATGCCCGGAACCGACGGGCGGTTCGGCAAGCTGGCCGCGTATGACGTCATGACACTGGAAGAGGTATGGAGCGTGGAGCAACGCGCGCCCTTCCTGACCGGCGCCCTCACGACAGCAGGTGGGCTCGTCTTTGTCGGTGACTTCGACCGTTGGATCCGCGCCTACGCTGTCGAGACCGGTGAGGTCCTCTGGAAGAGCCGCCTCGGCACTTCAGTCATGGGCTATCCCATCTCCTACGAGGTGGACGGCATCCAGTATGTGGCCGTGGCGACGGCTAGGGGTGGTGGGAGCCCATGGCGAATTCCCACCTTTCTGACGCCCGAGCTCGTGAGCCCGGAAGGCCACAACGCCCTGTACGTCTTCCGTCTGAGCGAGCCCTGAGCGCAATTCCGTTGAGACAGATGTATCGGCAGGCAATTCTTCGCTCCCAAGCATAATTCTCCCTACACAACTTGTCTGGCGCTAGCCTCTACAGTCGAGTCAAGATCATATGGCGATCGGGCGGCCCTTCCAGAGTCAATTGACCTCGCGGTCGACTCGTGCAACGGCTTTTTGGAGGGGCAAAGGGTTGGTGCAGTGCTCTTGGAATGGAACCGAGAGAGCCGGTCGTAGGTGCGATCGATGCACGGCGCGCTAGCCAGGCCGCGTTGGGTGACCCGGTAGGGCCGCGGTCCCGGGGTGCGCGCGATCAGGCCACGCAGGCACAGCCTCCGCAGGTTGTAGGTCGTGCGATCGGGCTTGTGGCCCAGAAACGGCGCGACGCGCGCTCCTAGCTGGCGGTAGTATAAGGCCCGCTGCATCAGGCGGAAGGCGTCCAGGGCGGCCAGCAGGGCCTAGCATGCAGACGCAAGTGGAGCGGTTACCTGTGTCAGGTTCCGATGATGGCAAGGTTCCGATATAGGCGGAGGGTGTCACGGGGAGCCTCCTCTTCGAATTCGAGTGGGATGCGCTGCCTAGGTCAGCGGCCCCACGTTTCCGCAGCGGGAGCCACCTGGCAAGCCAGGCAGTGCGCGGGACAGAGGTGCAAGCCGACTGACCTTGCCACGGTCGTCTTAGAGTAGTTCTGAGGTCCTAGAAGTCGGGAGATGGCCTTCCTAGAACCAGTACTTCAGGTTCAGGCCCACGCCCCAGAATCCGGTGCCGTCGGTCGCGATTCTATAGACTACGGCCTCCCCGCGTCCGACACTCGACTCGTGGCTCCGAAGCTGGTCCCACAGCACTGGATCGCTCATGAATTCGCCGAACCTCGCCCAGCGGATCTTGATTCCGAGCGTCAGGGGATCGCGGAGTCGATAGTCTAGCCCCCCGAGGAGCTGATAGCCGACCACGACATCGGTCAGTCGGGCGTCACCGATCGTCGTCGTGCCGGCAAGCTTGGCGCGAAGTGTCGGATCCACAAACGTTGCGATACGTGCGGGATCGTCATTGCGCTTCCAGACCGTACCGTAGCCCAGCGCCGACCGTCCCATGCCGACCCCGGCCCCGACGTATGGCGTCCACTTAGCCATTGCCGCCCCAAAGTCGTAGTAGACGTTCGCGAATACGTGGTGCGACCGCAGGTCCTCGACTCTCCCGATCGCCAGTTCGATCTCCTGCTCCTGCTTGTCGATTGTCACGTCATCGAATATCGCGATGTCCGAACGGTCGGTGTAGCTGCTCATCCGGTGAACGTACTCTCCCTCGATCCTTATCGGGCCGGGGGCGTATCCGACCGTAAGACCGGATTGGATGTCGGTCGTGCCGCCAAACGAGTTCGTCCAGAACGTGGGTGGGGGCGGATCGTCGCACTGGTCCGTGACATCCACGCCGAGCGGGTTGATGATGAGGCTGCACATCGTTCCCTAGTCGTTGTCCGTGCCCTCCACGGTGAGGGGCGGGGCGACGCTCAGCCCCATGTCCATTTGGACGTACAGCCCCGTCTGAGCCTTGCCGGCCGTGGCCGATCCCGCCAGGACCGCGAGGACCACCATGAATCGCAGCCGTCCGCTCATGTTCCCCTCAGCCGACTCCCTTCATCGCGTTCCGGACAGCTCTCCAGAATCACACCCGAACCCAATAGCCTTCCCCAGTGTGGTTTGACGCCGCGCGGCACTTCTCTAGCGAACTGCTCAAGAGTCAGAATAGGCGACCCCGGTTCGGTCACTACTCTTCGGCACTCAGGACCGCTCAATACTTCCTTGCCACTCACTTGCCCTGCCGAGTTGGTCCAATCCTTTGGAGGAGCATCAATCCCGCATGCCACACACGGCTCAGCAAGACGCGTAGGCCGGTCTCCCATGAGCCCACGCGGATCGCCCGGGAAAACGTTGCCGCTGAGACGCCCGTAGGCCGGTCTGGGAATCATCGTAGCTAGCATCCTTCAGGGACACTTGGCGTGGCTGTCGAGGGAGGCAGACGAGAGGAAGGGAAGCTAGCGACGGGATTCAAATCCAGCGCATCTTGGATCCGTCTCGCTTTGGGGCTCGAAGCTTCGATCTGGAAGCGACCGTGCACACGCAACGCCGATGCAAGAACTGTCGCCTGGAGTGGCGGGGTGCGTAGTTGAGTGGGTACTTGCACGTAGCGAGAAACACAGCTATTCCATCGGTGAAGTGGCCTAAGCCTTGAATTGGGCCTCGTGGCGTGTGACGCGTCCGCGCTGATTGCCAACCGCATCCTTTAATCGGTTGGCGCAGTAGGCAGCTGAAATGAATTGATGCATGGTCAGCTCTCATCCGAACCGCATGCTGGGACAATGGGAAGTAGGAGTCAGTCTGCTCATGTCGAGCACCTTACATCCCAATGAATGGGTCAACACGGAGCACGCGCTCAAATACCTAGGCCGCGCGGGCAGCGTCCCCCATCGTGAGGAGGGGGAAGCCGTCCTGCTCGAGTTCATACCGAAGGAGGTCAAGCGAATCCTTGACCTAGGAACAGGCGACGGGCGGCTCCTAGCGTTGCTGCGCAGCGAGCGGCCAAACGCCAAGGGAGTGGCTGTCGACGTTTCTCCAGCTATGCTCCGTGCCGCACGGCAGAGGTTTCGCGGTGACGCGAATGTTCAGGTGCTAGAGCACGACCTAGAGGAGCGATTGCCGGATCTGGGCCTGTTCGACGCGATCGTCTCGAGTTTCGCGATCCATCACGTTTCCGACAAACGCAAGAAGGCGCTCTATTCCGAAGTCCATGCGGCCCTGTGCCCCGGTGGCGTCTTCTGCAATCTCGAACATGTCGCACCGCTATCCGTCGCACTCCACCGGCGTTTTTTGGAGGCGCTTGGAACTACCGAGGCAGAGGAAGACCCTTCGAATCAGCTCGTTCGTGCAGAAACCCAGCTCGACTGGTTGCGGGAGATCGGGTTCCGTGATGTGGACTGCCACTGGAAGTGGCTGGAGCTGGCGCTTCTGGCCGGGGTGAAGTCGACATGACCACTACGTGAATGCTGCTGCACGCCCCCACTCGACGCTGATGAGGAAATCGGATCCTCTCCAGAAAGAATGAAGAAGGCAATGGTGTCAATCGTCAGTCGAGAGGGAAATGCCAAGTCTGCTCTTGAGGTGACTGCCGATGTGCACCTGTGCCAAGCCCTCCTACCTAAGACTTGCAGGATCTCACAGGCTGTATTCCATGGATCGTTGCGTCCGATGTTGCATCTGGAGGAGACGCAGAGTAGCCGTGCGCCAGGGGTCTACACAGAAGACCGACCAACACACCGCTACCAGGGTCAACCGGCGGCTGGACACGCTGATCCTAGTTCCTCTCTCAATGCTTGTCCTTTCCCGTCAGCACATACTCGAACCTGTCACCGTCGCTGGCGAGAACGCGCAGGTAGATTGCCAACTCCTCGGCGTCCAGATGATCGGCTGGGTGGCGGATCTCGCCCACGAGGTGATCGGTTTCATCAAGCATGAAGTTGACCAGTTCGGTCTTCGAGTTTCGGGTCCACGCGCGAATGGCCAACCGCCGTCTGTGCTCGGCGCCACCATCCATTGCGTCCGGCGCGTGCACGCCAGTCGAAAAGACGAATTCGCTGCCTTCTCGTCTGACCCGGATTCTCTGGCGCCTACTGGCGATTTTCATCCGGATCTTGATCTCGGCACCGTCCTCTTGCCACTCGATTCCCTGCTCGGAGCGCAACTTCTCCAGCATTGCTCGCAATTCAACCACGCCTAGCCTCCCCGGTCGGTCGGAATGGATCCGAGTCCACCCCCAATAGTTCGTGCTCGAGCTTGTCGGCTTGTTCCGCAACGCGGCTGACCATCTCTCGGAATTCCTCGTATTGGGTTGTGCCGAGGTCGAATGGGAGACTGGCCTCGACACTCAGCGCGTGCTTGCGGTATCGGGTCTGGCGCCGTGCACACAGCCTAGGCCTGCCATTGCGCAACTGCAGTCGCCGCAATTGGTCGACGGTTTGGGCCTGTGACAGGTCGAGAAGCCCGATTTCGCTGCTGCAGCGTACGAAGGTAACACCGTCAATGCCGGCCGACCTCAACTCCGTGCGGACCAGTTGTTGACGAGGGGCCCCACTTCGACGACCATCCGTATCGTGGGACGCTGTCAGTCCGACGGCTCCTTCCGCGGTCACGGGCACAACGCCTTCGCGGTACAGCGGCTGCTGCTGCCCTAGGCGGTCGATACCCAGATCCCAGCGAAGGCGGTCCCAGAATCCATCCAGGAGCTCCGTTAGGGCACGGACGTCCACCTTGTGCACCGTCCGTTCGTCGTTCACTCCCTTCAGCCATTCGTCCCTTACCGGGAAGGCTGATTCCAATGGTTGCCTCACGGGCGCCGGCAGGTCCATGGATGTCAGGATTTCTCGATTCTTGTCGATGCGAGGATCGTGTGCCCTTCGCATCGCCGTCTCGTGCATGAGCCGAGAGGAACGGTCAAGCCGTTGGAGGACCCGTTTGACCTGCAGGCGCTCGACGGTGTCCTCGAGGTGGGGGTAGTGGACCTGAATCATTTCCTCCGGCTCTGCTGCCTGTTCTCGACGGTCTAGCTCGCGCTGGACCAAGCTGTCGATCCGGTCTACCCTCCCAGTGCGCTGTTCCATCGCCGAAGGTGTCCAAGTAATCCCGTAGTGAATGATGCTACGACAGAATGTGTGCAGATCCTCGCCTTCCTGAAGGACGTCAGTGCTGATCAGAATCAAGGGAAAACCGGGCATGCGGAACTGTTGCACCGTGCGCTCCGAGACCCGTCCCGACATTCGGCCGACGGGGTTCTGATGCTGCAGGCCCCTACCGAACTGCTCAGCCAGCTCGCTCAGCTTGGCATCCGGAATGTTGGGAAAGTTGACGCCGATGAGAGTATCGAACGCATCCGCCGCACTCTTGAGTTCCGCGAATGCGTGGAAGCCGGAATGAGTGCGCTGTTCCGCGAGCAGTGTGACGAACTTGCGGGCTAGGTCCCGGCCGGTGGCCTCGGGACCGGCCGCTCGCTTAAGCTCAAACGATCCAGCCTCATCGATGGCGAGGAGGTAGAGGTCAATGTAGGCGGCCCCGAGACGTGACATTGCGCTAAGGAGCTCACGCCGCTGCTCTCGACGCTGGAGTCGCTCAGCGAAGGTCGCCCCCTTGCCCTTCGCCTCTCGCGGCCACAAGTCTTCTCGAAGCTGGGGATGTCTTACGAGCTCCGTGAAGAACGTGGCGATGCCAATCGACAAATCTGGCTGGGGGAAGCCAGCTGGCGCGTTGCCGTGCTCTCCGGTGTGCTCGGGGAACCGGCCCTTCAGCACCTCCTTCGCCCTTATTGCCTCTTCGGCACAGGACTCAGCGACCAGATGGAGGGCCGCCGACTGGTAGGCCTCGAACACGTAGAGGCGCGGATATCCCTTGACTCGCTTTGTGCGGATCCGAAAGTAGCCCCAGGCCAGTTCGCGAAGCTGCGACTCCAGTGATTCTGGGGACAGGCACAGCTGCGCTGCCAGATGAGCCAGCGGGTCGTCAGGGCGACCGAGAATCCAGGCGATCAAGTCGTCCTCGAAGAACGTGCTGTAGACGGCTCCGATGTTGCTCAGGCGGTTCTTTTGGAACGCGGCCCCTGACAGTACGTTGTCAGGACCCTCGCCCCGAAAGAACCAAGAGAAGAAGTTCTCCCGCCCGCCCGGATCGTCGTCGACTCCGGAAATGAACTCGCCACCCTGCACGTCCACGGGGCCGGGTGTCGAACCGCTGAATTGCGCGGCCTTGTCCGATCTGGTGTCCCTCTCGAAGCGGCGGAACAGCGCGTCGATCTCGTCACATCGCGCGGGCAGTGCCGCCTCCATCTTGCGGCGGACCCACTTGTCAAACTGACGGTCGAGGCGCCGAGCCAACTCGCCGACCGTCGCGACACGCCTGACGAACACCAGAGCCTTTTCTCCCGTCTCGAACGCGGAAGCCAAAGATTCAACGGCCGCGTCAAGCTTCGGATGGGGCATCTCGCTGCGAAAGTGCTCGCGGTAGGACTCGATGAGGGCGTTGAGCACACCGGTGTCCGCGCCGTGCTGTTCCGCACGCTTCTGGGTCTGTCGGCCATCGAACGTGCCTTGGATATGGCCGCTGTCCGATTGCTCCGCCGCCGACTCCGCGGCTTGCGGGGACTCCGGCCGGATGTTCCCGACTGTCTCGAGGAAACTCTCGAACGAGGACAGCATGCCGATCTGGAAGCGATTCCCGAAGCGCTCGTCGCCGAGAACCTCCGCCACCTTCTTCTGGACGAGGGCGACGATCAGCCTTTGCCTCGGGTTCTCGAACTTGATGGGGTCGTCAAAGCTCCGGAAGCCGCCGTGGCGCCACTCCCGGCGATACATGTTCTTGGTGTGCCGTTCATTGCCGATTGTCAGGTGAGTGACCCGGCGGAGGAGCAGATTGGCTGCCACCCTCCGTTTCTCGGTCTCGCCGGCGGAGGGGCACGCCAGCACGCGAAGAGGGAGAGCCTGCCCATCGCCCGCTCGGCCTACGTGGGCGTCTCCCGAGCAGAGCACGTCCAACTGTTGCCAAAGGTCTCCGTAGTCGTCGTCGAACGGAGTAGCGGAGAGGCAGAGGACGCGCTTCACGCGCGGCCGGTACTGCGGGTGTTTGGGGTCAATCATTAAGGGATGGCCTAAGGCGAGACCGAGAATGCGGTTGCGATTTGAGACGTGCTTCCCGTCGTCGGAGCCAAAGCCCTTCCGGAGGTTGTGGGCCTCGTCAACCACGAGCAGGTCAATTTCCGGAATCAGCAGGTTCAGCGCGCGGCCGTACTGCCTGCGGAATCGCCTCTCCGACCGTGCCCTAATGGCCCATCCGCCTATCCACCGCAAGTGGCGCTCCATCTGCCTGCGGTACCGTCTTCTGGATTCCGCGCGCTTCAGCGCCAAGCTGAAACTCGTCATGCGGAGGAAGAAGTCTCGATCCGCGTTCACAGCCAGTTCGTGCGCGAAGTCGTCCAGTGAGTTGCAGACCGTAGGCTGTCGCGCAGGTCTGCCCTGAATCGATTTCACCCGGTTGTCGATCACCTGCCAGTTGTTCCGGACAAAATTGCGGAGTTCTTTCACCCATTTCCGTTGGATGTTCTCTCGCGGTGCGATAACGAGCATTCTGGCGTCGGGAGAAAAGTGACGCACCAGTCCCATGACACCAAGGGCAACATACGTCTTGCCCATGCCAACTTCGTCGGCTATGTATGCAACGCGATTCTCGGCGAGCATGTTATAGCTGGCGACGGCCCCGCGTAGTTGAGATTCCGAAAAGGACGACGTGATGGCACGGCGGCGTGTCGCTATCCCCTTGCGGGAACTCCCCTGGAAATCGATCAGCTCGCGCGCCAAGTCAAGATCGATCCTAATCATTGGTCCCTGTCTCCCTCGGCCAGCATGTCGGCCGCCCGACTCACGAAGTTCTCCTCGTACCAGGTCAAGAATTCCTCGCGGCCCGGGTCCAATAGCGGGATTCTGGCCCGGATGCTGGTGGCCGCTTCAAGCTCGCGTTCGAGTTTCTGCGCATCGTGGGAGTGTTGGGCCCAATAGCGCGGCCAGCGGTTGCAGACCTGCGCAACGACTTGCTTGGCACTGAGGAAGGTCACATACGCGGTCACCGCATCGTCCTTCGCTCGCTGCCGGACCTTACGTAGGAGAACGGGCAGCGAGTCGTACTTCTCGCCGAAGAGACGGGCGGTCACTTCCTCGTCCCGGTCTAGGTCGAGCTTCTCGTCTATCCAGTCGCTGAGCCTCTGGAATGCGTGAAAGATGCCGGCGAAGCGGTCAAACACGGAGTGGGCTCTCTCCGGTGGCGGGCCATCGGGAGAGCGGACAATGCCGAGAATGGCTTCGTCCGTCTGCAGCCTGTCAGCGAGGAAGGCCTGCCTCTGCGAATCAGAGAGCAGCGACCAGTATTCGAGGATTTCGTCGGGCGTGAGCTGGGTGAGCAGCGATGGCTTGTGGGTCATGCCCTCTTCACGGATGAGAACACGCCATCGCGACTCGCCCTTGTCGCTTCCAGTCCGGGCTTCCACGAGGCTTGTGGATTTGAGCAGATTCTTGATCCGGCCCGCGGCCCTAAGTCCGCAATCTTCCCATTCGCCCCGCACGGGTCGAACGACCGTGTGCAGTTCCTCACCCGCGATCGAATGGAGGCGCACGTCGCCGTTGTGGTCCTCACCTAGCCTGTACTCGAATGCGTGGCGTTCCCAGTGGTAGCGGAGCGAGAGGGAGAGGCCTACCCGCTCGGCATCCCCGTCCTCCTCCGCCGACTGCTCCAGGAACCGGTCGGGAGGATCGTCGATCCGCTTCAGCCACCATCCGGCGCTGTCTCCTCCGGTGGTTGTGTTGGCAAGGAATGCCGCTTCCAGGTTCCCCGCATTGGCCCCGCTGTGCGCGGCCTCGGTGGCGTTCGCGGACCCGACCAGCGAGACGTCTCCAAGTCCGCGTCGCCAGAACCGATAGACCTTGGCGTGCACCCTTCGGGGAACGGCTTTTTCGGAAGGCGTTCTACGCACCGCACGCATGGTGCCCGTGGCGAATCGACTCCACTTGGCGACGGTCTCCACCGCTTCATACTGCTCCGAGGTTACGCTGGGTGTTCCGTCCGCCTCGAGCGGGAGGAACACACGCACTTCCCCGGGTCGCGTGGCTTCTGCCAGGCGCCTGAGCGCTTGCGCACCATGGGCGTCAAAGAACGGCGACACGACTTCGAGGTTCCAGTCGCGGCCCCAGATGCGACGATCCTGAAGCCACTCGTGAAGTGGCTTCTGGCCCACGAACAGCCGCGTGTAGTACTTCCCCTTCCAGCTCGCATTCTTGGTGGTGTACTGAGGAGCGGATTCCTGAAGGAAGCGCCGAGTCGCCCGAAGCGCACCCTGGCCGTTCTCGTGCGGGGCGGCTCTGGCCAAGAGTCCCAGGGCATCTAGCAGGTCTGGGCGGAAAGTGCAACGCCAATTTCGCGGGGATGCCGCGTCGATCACCTCGACGTGCCCGGCTTCCAGGTTCTCCCACCACCCGGCGCGCGTAAGGTTAGCCGACAGCGTGGCCACAATCAGGCTCTGGGTCGGTGGCTCGTTGTCTTCCGATGGCGGATTCTCTACTAGGACCAGCACAAGCTTCGGATGGAAGATGCCGGTGCGCCTGCCCACGTCAATGCGCCGAAAGTCGAGTGACGCGGGCCCTGCATTCGACACGAGGCCGCCCCGGTCGTAGAACACCTCGATTGCGGCCCCGCCACGCAGACATTCTTCGAGCTGGACGCGGCGCACCTTTTCCACATGGCTAAAACCACCTCGGACCCGGCTCTCGAACAGGAGCGGGAGGATCTCCAGCTCGAAGAAGGCTGGGTCGAAGGAATACGTTGTGAACACGGCGGACGTGACCCGGCGTCCACGTATCGCACCGGAAATCTCGTCCGATAGGACTCTTTTTGGAGCAGTCATGCGGCCCGCTCGGTTGGCGTCTCTGCAGACTGGGCCACCAGCGCTTTCAGCGTGTTGATGAAGTACCCGTTGTCCCACAGCGATGGCAGAGCTTCGTGCGTCGGCAGTTGGCGTTCGATTCCGCGATAGCGCACGTCAATTGCGTTGCGGTGATCGAGCTGCACCCAGGGCGAAGCGGACCGACGCAGCATCACGAGCCGATTCCATTCCAGCAAGTGCTTGACGGCAGCACTGTACTGACCTTTCGTCAGCGCCTCGTGCACGCCTGCCATGTGTGCCCTGACGTCGCCGCCCGCGACTTGAGCGATCTCGTCGGAGATCTCCCGAAACTCTCTCGGCACGAGATGCGGTACGCTCCTGCCCCAACGCTCGACGAGCGTCGCTTCGACATCGGAGGGTGATTGGCCGTGTCGCGTCTGAACGAAGCGGAACAGTGCCTCGCTGGGCGCCAGTAGGGCCTCTAGCGCCAGAATGCGGCCGATGCGCGTTGCCAGCCCTGCGTCTTCCCTTTGGGCGGCCCTTCTGATCGAGGCCAGTTCGTCCCGATTGACCTGTCTGGTGAGATCAGAATGCGATTCCAGCAGCTGGCGAAACGTCGCCTGACGGCCTGAGGGAAGCTGGGTGCAGTGGTCCCCGTCGCAAAGGTGCCTGCGGTAGAAACGTCGCTCGGATCGCGAGGCCGGTGCGCCAAGGACCTGCCCCAACAAGGCAAGTAAGGCATTAGGCCGTGCCTCAAGACGCAGCGTTCCCCCGCGAGCGAACAGGTCCTCCAATCGGTTCAGCACCGGTTGCAGGTTCGGCAGATAGGTTTCCCGTACGAGTCTTTCGGCGTCCGCACATAAGCCGACCGGTCCGTCAGGAATCAGCTTCGACACCCTCGCCGAGGCCGAGAATAGGCCCCACAGTCCGTATGTCTTCTGGTCTGACAGGATCATCGCGTCCGGAGTGACCCCAATCCTGGCGGGCTCCGGACGCTTGGCGATGCGCCGCCTGATGCGTTCGATACCCAAAATCCGTCCACTCTTGCGCACAACATCTTCCTCGAGGGCCAGGCAGCGTGCGTACCCGCACACCTGCTCTACGCGGAGGAAGACGTCAATCACATCCGCTTCTCGAACCTTGCCCGCGGTGAGCAGGCGCTCGCCGAAATAACGGCCAAGCATGAGCACCGTAAAGCCGCGGAGGGAGTCCGTTACGGTTACCAGGTTCGCAATGACCCGTCTGCCGAAGGCCGTCCAGATTGGCTGCACGCCCAACGGATCTCGGGAACCCTTGACCCGGGCCCGCGGGTCTTCGAGAGTTAGGAACACGGTGTCGCCTCAGAACGGAGCGTGACGACATCGTTCTTGGAACCGGTCCTAGGAGTGCTTTGCCGCGGGACATGCTCGGTTGGACCGTGCCCAACTGTCGTCACACGGGGCATCGACAGACTAACCATGTCTCATGCCCATGGAAGCCGGGACCAAGATCGGAACCGAATAGCGGTATCGCATGAAGCAAGTATACACCAACGTATAGTTTCCTGCTCAGCCTCCCCGCTTGAGCAATGCGCGAGTGGCCACATGCCTGGCGACTCTTGCCCGGCGGGCAGGTCAGGAACTTGAGAGCAACACTCACGCCCAGCGGGAATGGCCGTGCCATGGCCCGCCCGCTCGAACGTGGGGAGAAGTGAACACCGCAGACAATGGCAAGGACAAGCGAGGAGATGGGCGTGGCAGCCTCTCCCAGACAGCGGCCAATCAACTAGCCTCGTGAGGGCAATCCTGCCTTGGCGCGAACTTGCAGTGTTGGGTAATTCGATAGCGTTCAGGATGGGGTGGTGTTTGGTCTCCTCGAGATCTTGTCTGGACTGGTCCGTGGACCTGGGGGCGGACCGGCGCAAAGGTAAGGCTGCTGCCCCACAAGCTAATTTGTGCACTCCCCACAAAGACGCCGCGGCGAAGCGGGCAAGTCCCGATGGCGACGCACGACCCGAGGACCCGTGAAGCATCCATCTGCAATGCAACCAATCTGATCCAGGTGCGGGGGTGTTCGTGGCACTGCGCATCATCGCACTGGGGAGCGTCGCAAGCGGTGGGACAATGCTGGAGACCGCTGTGGCTCGGCATTCTCTACGGTCGCCCCGCAATGGCGACCTGGACCAGCGGCGCAAACGAGCGCAAGGGGGGTGTTCATCGTCCGACCAAGACCGACAGCCGATGCGGGCTAGCCCTGGCCTGTACGAGAATCACGGCTTGGAAGGCCAAGTGGCAGGTTAGTAGCATGCCCCCTTCTGAATTCGGAAGACGGCTTCGAGAGGCGCGTAGGCTCCGCGGCTGGACGCAGGATCGCTTGGCGAAGGAATCCGACATTCCAGCGGCCGTGATTAGCCACTTTGAGACCGGGACCCGGCAGCGTGCTTCGGCGGCCAACCTAGTGAAGCTCGCCAGGGCCCTGTCCGTCTCTGTCGACTACCTCCTAGGACGCACTGGAGCGATTGATATCCGAGACCATCGAGTTCAGGCCACCTTTCGTCGTCTCTCGGGCGCGTCAGCAGAAACCATCGACCAGGCAGTTCGGGTAATCGATGCGCTGCTGGACCGGGAAACAGAGGAGAGGGAATGAACGTACGTGAGCGAGAGGTTCGGCAGTGTGCCGCCGATTTGCTTGCTCGGCTGTGCGTTACTGGTCCGCCGGTAGATCCTGACTGGATCGCCCGCCGTCAGGGCCTCAAGATAACGGAGAGTTCCCTTCCGAACGGAGTGTACGCGGCCCTTTGGAAGGAGGGCGACAGATTCGGCATCGTCGTTTCGGATTCATGTCCGACATCCGGGCATCGGCGGTTCTCCCTGGCGCATGAAATTGGCCATTACAATCTGGACGGCCACTTGGAGGAGATGAGCCCGACCACTCTTCGGACGACACTGATAGCCAACGGCCTCGGACTGGACCACCGACATCAGGCTGAATCCGAGGCGAACTGGTTCGCTTCGGAACTGCTCGCACCCACCGACCAGGCAGCGCCACGGGTCCGGAAAATGCGGCCTTCGATCCATGCGATCCGGTCCCTTGCGCGCGAGTTCCACACATCGCTGACAATGATGGGAATCCGATACGCAGAGCTTACCGATCGGATTGTCGCGTCCGTCCTCTCCTTTGAGGGACGGGTCGATCGGATGGCCCCTTCAGAGCGATTCCGAGAGCTCGATTGGAACGGCTCCCTCGCAGTGGGCGATCCAGTTCCCCACGGCACGGTAACGTCAAGGCTCACACGCGATTCCAAAGGTCTGGCCGGTGGCGAAACCAGATCGGGCCGTGTGCTGGCGCGCGATTGGTTCGATGGTGCGCCACCAGTGCTTGAAATCGACGAAGAATCCGTCTGGCTGGGTAGCTACGGTAGGGTCCTCACATTGCTTGTTGCCGACTGAAGCGCCCGCGCCGGGATTAGCACATTTGAGTCTGTCCTGCCCTTAGCGCATCGCGTGGGAGTCAAGCCCGAGGCGGCGACGAGTGAGCGGTGACTGGTCGTCGGGTCTTCTGGCCGTCCAAGTCCTGCCGAAAAGGCTGCGACTAGTGTCAGTCGCGGGGCCGTAAAGTTACTGGGCACGTCCGCAACCTACCAGGCTCCGGGCCAGAGAGTGCCGTGGCGTCCGGCCGGAAACTTCAGGCCAGTACTTGTTCGATCACGTGACCGTGAACGTCGGTCAGGCGGAAGTCCCTTCCCCCAAACCTGTACGACAGCTTGGTGTGGTCGATACCGAGCAGGTGCAGCACGGTCGCGTGCAGGTCATGCACCGTCCGAATGCCTTCGATCGCATGGTATCCGTACTCGTCAGTCGCCCCGTAGACCGTCCCCGCCTTCACCCCGCCGCCGGCCAGCCAGAGGCTGAAGCCGAAGGGGTTGTGGTCCCGGCCATTGGTACCTTGGACGAACGGCGTCCGCCCGAATTCGGGGGCGAAGATCACGAGCGTCTCATCAAGCAGCCCTCTCGACTTGAGGTCCTTGATCAAGGCCGCAACGGGCTGGTCGACAGCAAACGCATTGCGTCCGTGCCCCAAGATGAGGTCAGTGTGCTGGTCCCAAGGATTTGAGGCATTGCCGTTGCCACGGTGGCGCCCGTCGACCATGGTCAGTTCCACGAATCGGACTCCTCGCTCGATCAGCCGCCGGGCGGTCAGGCACTGCATGGCATAGTTTGCCTTCGGTGCAAACGTCGAATCGAGTCCGTACAGCTTGCGCGTGGCCTCGGTCTCGCCGCTGATGTCGACCAGCTCCGGGACTGCGACCTGCATCCGGTATGCCGTCTCGTAGTTCTTGATCGCGGCTTCGACCTGCGAATGCCGTGCCGTAGTCTCCAAGTACATCGTGTCCAGCTTGCGGACGAAGTCCAAACGCCGGCGCTGTCTCGCGTCCGATTCCCGCGGGGCGATATTCGCCAGGGGCTCTTCGGCTCCGGGGTAAAGGAACGAACCCTGATGCTCAGCAGGAAGAAAGCCGTTACTGAACATGTTGATGCCGCCGAGCGGGATGCCGCCTGTGCCGACCACCACGAATCCCGGCAAGTCCTTCGACTCACTGCCTAGCCCGTACGTGGTCCAGGAGCCCATGGATGGGAAGCCCGTGAAGGGCTGACCACAGTGGAAGTAGAAATTGGCTTGCGCGTGCTCCATGAACTTCGCGGTCATGGAGCGCACGACCGCGACGTCGTCGATGCAGGTCGCGATGTGCGGGAAGAGGTCGCTCACGGGTGTGCCCGCGTCCCCGTAGCGGTGGAAATCCCATGGCGACGGCATGATGTTGCCGTCTTGGTTGAACATCGTCCGGGCCGTCTCGAACGGCATCGGCTGGCCCGCCTCCTTCGCCAGTCTGGGCTTTGGGTCGAACGAGTCGATGTGCGACAGTCCGCCCGACATGTAGCAGAAGATGACGCTCTTCACCTTCGGCTCGAAGTGCGGTGGGGCAGGGGTAGGGCCCGCCGGCTGGTCGGCATAGGCGGGGTCCGCCATCAGGCCGGCCAAGGCGAGCATTCCGAACCCGGTCGAAGTGGTCCGGAGCATCTCGCGCCTGGACAGGGGCTGACGCGGAAGCGGATGGAGGCGCGGATCAAGCATGTGCGCCGCTCGACCACCAGTATAGGGCAACTGCTCCCAGACTTGGGGCAGGCCAAGGGCAATTCACGCGTCACTGTTCGTTCTGTTTAGCGTCCTATCGCTAGGGTTCGACGGTCGTTGCCCGCCTTGACGGCAGCGGATGTCGAGCAAACCCAGACGATGGAGCAGTCAAGAGGACCCAGCGGCCTAACGCCCCGGCCGCCGCTCCGGGCGCTCCGCTCTCGCCACGGAGACTGGGGCGCCGTGCGCCAATTTCGATGCCCATTGACAACTAGGAAACTACGGTCGGCAGATCGGTCACAGCTCCTGGTCGCGCAGACGATTCACCAACGCAATTCCAGGGGGCGATGCCTTCCCGCCGGCGCACGCCTGCGAGGAGAAGAGCGGCACGCCGTTCCTGACCCTCGGGGGCTTGCGTGCCTCCAGCGCTTGGAGGATGAGTTCCGAGGCCACGACGCCCATGGGCAGGCGACGCTCTAGCGCAAGCTGGCGCACCTTTGCAATGGCCTCACTTGACAGATTGAGAGTCATCCTCATGGCAAGCCTCAGGGTACTACCAGGCAGTGCCCTTCATCAGCCAACAGAGAGTGGCCGATGTGAGTGGATTAGGCCAAACCGCACTCGTGAGGGGCCTCCCACGTCCCGCACTCCCAGCCATCCGTCGCCACCGAGCCGGGGAGTCCTGGACCGAGCCCCGTCAGTCCAGATCCGACCTGTATGCCGTGGCAGATTCCCGATGTTCAGTGCATAAAGCGGAGTATCCGAACCGCTACGCTGCCCGACGGGGCCCCGGCCTTCCGCTCAGGTGGCCGCCCGGCCCCGGATGAGCCCCGCTCCATCGGCCAGTCCCCGGCGACGCCATCCGGCGATGCGTCTCTCTGTAAGCCGGAATCGCTCGGTGGGCAATGATGCAGCCCCCTCGGTGCAATACTCTGCCATCAGGCGTCCGACCACGCTGCAGAACTTGTAGCCATGTCCGGAGAATCCGGCCGCGATGAAGACACGCTGCTGACCAGGGTACCGGTCGATGATGAAGTGCCCGTCCGGGCTGTTGGTGAACATGCAGGCTGCCATCCGCATAGTCGGGCCATCGGCCAGCGGAAAGTGGCCTCGGATGCCTTCCCGGAGGACTTCTTCGTCGATTGGCCGGCATGCCCGGTCCAATCGGCTGGGCTCGTCCACACGCTCGTAGAGATGGTGTAGCTTGCCGATCTTGAAGCCTTCCCCACAATGGTCCGGGTATCCGTAGTACCGGCCGGTAGCGGCCTCCAGAGTGAAGACCGGGAAGCGGTCTGGGCCGTAGGCACTTGGCTCAATGGGTGCGGTCCACAACATGACCTGCCGTTCCGGTGTGCAGAAGTCACGCAGGGCAGGGCACAAGCGTCCGGTCCAGGCCCCGGCGGTCAGCACGAGCCGTTTTGCCCGGAAATCCCCCTGCTCCGTCTCGACACGCACGCCGGAGGCTTCGGTGTCCCATCTCAGCGCGGCGCACTTCGTGCGCACCTCCGCACCGAGCCCCTTAGCGAGCCGTACGTGAGCCTCGATCGTCGCTTCCGAGCACAGGTAGCCGCCGTCTGGTTGGTAGATCGCGCGCAGTCCAGTCGGCAGTCCGTAGCCGGGAAATCTCTCGTTCACCTGCTCGGCCCGGAGCTCCTCGAATCGCAGGGAGTGCTCTAGGCATGACAATCGGGACCCTGTCACGATCCGGCCGTCCGGCGCTCCAATGTCCAGGCCACCCGTGATGTGCAGCAGGCGCTGTCCCGACTTGCGCTCCAGTTCGCGCCAACCGGCGTACGCAGCTCGGAGCAGTGGGACGTACTCCGGTCCTTCGCTGTAGGCGAGGCGGATGATGCGGGTCGAACCGTGGGACGACCCGCGAGTGTTGGGGATGTCGTACTGCTCAAGGCCTAGGGTTCTGCATCTCGCCCGAGCAAGGTGGTAGAGCGTTGCGCTTCCCATTCCGCCTAGGCCGATGACGAGTGCGTCGTACATCGGCCTAGAGCTGGTCGCGGGATACCAAGAATCGGTGCAGTGCCCGGATCGTGCCCTCGTCGAGCACTGTCCGGAATGCTGGCATTCCATTGCCACCAATGAGGACTCTCTCGACGAAGTCATCCGCCGACAGCGGGGTCCGAAGCAGCCTCGGCCCGCTGCCTCCACCGGTCCTGTGGCATCCGATGCAGTAGGCCCGGTAGATTGGCAGCTCTTGGCCGGAACCTTCCCAGGGCCCTTCGTCGGTCGTTTGGCCTGTCGGAGTGGCCGACGATGTTGGCTGGGGCGGGCCAGTGCCTTGGATGGGATCGCTGCCTTCGCTGGCCTCGAAGCCGTATCCGGGCAGCACGCGGCCTCCCAGCGTGTGCCCGGGTTGCCCGACCCGTGGGAGGCTGCCTTCGAGCAGCGTCAGGTTTGTGCCCTCCTCGACCGGCGGGTCCGCCGTCCCCTCAAGGGCGAAGGTCCAGATGTTCCCAGTCCGAGGCTCCGTGTAGTAGAAGGCCATATCCCCGCCGATCCCGCCGGACGGAACGGTAACGTACTGCCTGCCGTCCAGCTCGTACGTGATCGGGCTTCCGATCAGCCCGGCACCGGTCTGGAACTGCCACAGGAGCTCTCCGGTTCGGGCGTCGAAGGCCATGAAGTACCCCCGCATGTCGCCTGTGAACACCAGCCCGCCGGACGTTGCTACCGAACCGGCCCAGAACGGGACAGGGCTGCGCTGCCGCCAAACAACCTTGCGTCGCACCACATCGAACGCCACAAAGTTGCCGGTCATCTCGCTGGTGATGTACTGCTGGTAGTCCGCTCCGAGGTACCACTCGCCGTTCTCGGGCGGAGGGAACGTGCCCTCCTCCCAGAACTTGTAGCCCATCGCCCACTGGTTGGACATGAAGTAGAGCATCTGCAGTTCCGGGTTGTAGGAGAGCGGTTGCCAGTCGATCGAGCCTTCCAGGCTCGGGATGATTGGTCCGACCTCGGGGCCGCCCGACTGGGCCACCATGTCCGGGTTGACCCTCGGCCGCCCGGTCTGCGGGTCTAGCCCGAGCGTCCAGTTGATACCCGGCACGATCGGGTCGGCGTAGAGAAAGCGCCCGTCGCTGCGGTCGAGCGCGTAGAAGAATCCGTTCTTGTCGTGATGGAAGAGCGCGCGGACCGGGCCGTGTTCCGGCAGCTCGACATCCGCCAGCAAGGGCGTGCTGACGGCGTCGTAGTCCCAGCAGTCCCACGGGGTGTACTGGAAGCCCCACGCGATTCGGCCAGTCGCCGCATCCAGGGCGAGGGTTGACGCGGCCCACTTGTTGTCGCCCTTGCGGACTTGGCAGTTCCAGGGTGCCGCGTTGCCGGTGTTCCAGTACACGAGGCCCAGCGATGGATCGTACGCGCCAGTCGTCCAAGTCGGTGCCCCGCCGTGCTTCCACGTCTCGCCGGGCCACGTCTCATTGCCGGGCTCGCCCGGTGCGGGTACGGTGTGCGTGGTCCAGCGAAGGCTCCCGTCACGGGCGTCGAAAGCCTTGACAAACCCGCGGATGCCGAACTCGCCCCCGGCGACGCCCGTCAGGACCATGTCCCTCACTGCCAGCGGCGCGCCCGTGATGCTGTAGCCTTGCTGCCAGTCGGCCACGTGCGCTTCCCACGCGACCTGCCCGGTTTGCTTGTCTAGGGCGACCAAGCGGGCGTCCATCGTGCCCACGAAAACCAGTTCCCCAAGCAGTGCGACGCCTCGGTTGACCGAACCGCAGCAGTACACTCGCTCCGCATCCGGGGCAATCTTGGGATCGTAGACCCACAGCCGCGCACCTGAGACTGCGTCAATCGCGAACACTCTCGAGTCGTCGGCGGACACGTACAGCACGCCCGCGTGCATCAGAGGAGTGGCTTCCAGCCCTC
Source organism: Bryobacterales bacterium (assembly GCA_028819235.1). GTDB lineage: Bacteria > Acidobacteriota > Terriglobia > Bryobacterales > UBA6623 > VXMF01. The sequence continues at coordinate 51,822 of JAPPMC010000075.1, read as the reverse complement.
GGTTCCGCCCGCCTGTGGCGAACGCCCAGACCGGGCGCATCTGGCGCACGTTACCGACATGAATCTCGTCCAGTTCTACATACCTGTGGGCGAGATAGTCCCGCCCGTAGGTCAGCCAAGCACCCGAGTTCTCCGCGGCCGCTTCTAGGTCCGCTTGAGTGACCGGCTGGCCTAGAGCCGTGATGGCAGCCAGCAGCGCAACGACCAACGCTCGGGCGGGCAACCGAGCCTGTAAGTGCCTTGGTGGGCTCAGCATGAAAGTCATAGGCGCGTGGGCCCCTATTCTTCGTTGTGCCACTGGATCTGCGGCATATCGGTCTTTGGCGGGGGCGGCCAGTGATGTCCGCGCTGGCTCGAGAGTCCTCTGTTGGGCCCCGGCCGGAACGTTCGCGCGGGCCGTCCCTCCAGCTTGTCGTCCCGCACCCATGCCTCGTCTCCGCCGTAGAGCTGGCTGGTCAGGATTCCGCTGAGGTGGTCCAGAACTGGGCGGTGCGCGTCGCTGCCAGAAAGATCGTGGATCTCCATCGGATCGCTCTCCAGGTCGAAGATCTGCCGTACATTGCCGGCGGGATAGTAGATCAGCTTCCACTGGCCGCTGCGGATCATCCGGGTCGCGTGGTCGCCTTCGCCCACCTCGCCATACAGCCAGTCCCGGTGGGCGTCGCCGATCATCGACAGGCCTTCGACGCTTGCCGGGACGGGGATTCCGGCCAAGTCCAGCAGCGTGGGCATGATGTCCTGCCACCCGATCAGCCTGTCATCGACCCGATGGTGCCCCACGCGCTGATCGCCCTGAGCCCCCACTAGGATCATGGGGACATTGGCTGCTCCTTCGTAGAAGAGCCGTTTCGCCCACATTCCGTGCCTCCCAAGCATGTCTCCGTGGTCCGAAGTGAAGCAAACCACCGTATTGTCCAGCAGGCCCTCCTCGCGGAGTGAGCCCACGACGACGCGCAATTGGTGGTCGATGTGCGTGCAGAGGGCGTAGAAGCCCTGCAGTGCGGCAAGGGTCTGCCGGGCGCCCATATGGGCAGACCGCCGGCGGACCGCCTGCAGGAGGTACGGCAGATCTTCCCGGCACCAAGCCCCCTGCACGGGCCAGCGAAGCTCGACGTCTCGGTACATCGCATGGTAGGTCTCCAGCGGCACGATCGGCGGGTGCGGGTGGCGGTACGAGAGATACCAGAACGCCGGACGGGTGGGATCTCGCCGCTTGATCGTGCGCACCATCTCCCGAGTGGCCCAGTTGGTGGCGTGCGTGTTCTCCGGCAAGTGCCACGGCCGAACTGTGTAGTCGTTGTTGCTCATGCCGTGGTCGAACTGCCGTCCGGCGTAGCCGTGCTCGCCGAGGAATGTCTCGTAGTCGTCCGTGACGCCGTAGAGCGTGCGGCCTTCCTCGTCCAGCACGACGTCGTCGAAGCCGATCCGGTCGCGCTGCGGGTACACGTGCAGCTTGCCCACGGCGTATGCCTGATATCCCGCATCCCGGAATGTCTGCGCCATTGTGGGCAGCTCGGGCATCGGCATGGTCTCTGCGAAGTCCCGATCGCCGTGGGTGCGCGGGCTCGTGCCGGTCATTAGTGTCCGGCGCGCAGGGATGCAGACAGGGCACTCAGAATAGGCGTTGCGGAATCGGATCCCGCTGCGCGCCAGTTCGTCCAGCGTGGGAGTAAGGATGTCGGGATGGCCGGCCTCGCCGAGCAGTCCGGCAGGCCAGTGGTCTGTGCACACCAGCAGAATGTTGGGCTGGGCGGCCATGGGCTCGGAACGGGCCGGCCGCAGCGTCCGATGCGCCGGCGTCTTGGCGGAAGCTAGTGGGAGTCGAACCCACCCTTGACGCGGAGCGCCAAGCAGCGGTTTTGAAGACCGGGCCCGACACCGGCCGGGATTAGCTTCCGTTGGCTGATTCTACCAGCGCCCCTCAGGCGACGTGCGCCCCCTGCGCTTCCACATAGACGGCGTAAAGGCTCTGGCTGGCGGTCATAAAGAGCCGGTTCCGCTTGACCCCGCCGAAGCACACGTTCGAGCAGATCTCCGGGAGCCGGATCAGCCCGATGCGGCTCCCGTCCGGCGCGAAGATGTGGACGCCGTCGTAGCCCGCGCCGACCCAACCGGCAGAGGACCAGATGTTCCCGTCCCGGTCGCAGCGGATGCCGTCCGCCATGCCGGCCTGCTCGAAGCCGTCCATCCGCATCGAAGCGAACGTCCTTCCGTTGCCGAGCGTGCGGCCATCCTGAACGTCCCAGACCTTGATCTCGCGTTCTGCTTCCGGGTAGTGCGAAGCCCCTGTGTCGGCAACGTACAGCAGCTTGTAATCCGGTGAGAAACAGAGGCCATTCGGCTTGAAGATCTCATCGGTCGCAATCTCCATCTGGCCTGTCTGCCCGTCGATCCGGTACACCGCCTCCTTAATCTCCAGCGGTCTCTTGTTGCCCTCGTAGTGCATCAGGCTGCCGTAGCCTGGATCGGTGAACCAGATGTCGCCGTCCGGATCGACGACGGCGTCGTTCGGCGCGTTGAGCGGCTTGCCTTGCCAGCTGTCGGCCAGCACCGTCACGCTGCCGTCGTGCTCGTAGCGGACCAGTCTGCGGTTGCCGTGCTCACAGGAGAGTTGGCGCCCCTGCCAGTCGAACGTGTTGCCGTTGGAGTTCCCCGAGGGCTTTTGGAACACGCTCACGTGGCCGTCGTCGTCCAGCCAGCGCAGCTGCAGGTCGTTCGGGATGTCCGAGTAGACCAAGTACCGGCCGACGCCGTTCCAAGCAGGACCCTCAGCCCAAAGCGTGCCCACGTGCAGGCGCTGGATCGGCGTGTTGCCCAGCTTGTACTTGTCGAAGCGCCTGTCAAGGGACACGATGTCCGGGTCGGGATAGCGTGTAGGAACCTTGTTGGTCCAGTCGCGTTGGGCCAAGCTCGCAAGTGGGGCCGCAAGTGCCGCCCCAGCGCTGGCCGCGAATGCCCGGCGTGTGCAAGTGGGAGGTCTCATTCCTCCGGGACTATACCAGAGCCCTCCGCATGGCCGAGGATGCCCGTCGGAATGTTCAGGACTAGGCCGGTTCGTATGACTCGCGGGCCCTGGGAGGCCTTGCGGGGAACGGATCTCCGCTGGCGGCTGCCCACTGCCGTAGTTCGGCCATCAGGTCTGCCGCAAGCCGCCGTTGCTCCGGGGTATACGCCAGGTTTCGCTGTTCCAGCGGATCCTCCTGCAGGTCATATACCGATTCCACGCTTGACGGGTCGTTTCGGACCGTCAGCTTGTAGCGATCCGTCACGATGCTCCTCCACGGCCCATTGACAGGGCTGTTAGCGGTTGGGGGAGCACCTGGAGCCGAGGACACCCGACCCTCGCAGTAGATCGAATCGACCGTCGGCGGTCCGCCGCCGGACACCACCGCACCTGAGAGGTCGACGCCGGCACAGGCATCCGTCGCATCGAGTCCGCACAGCGACAGAAGCGTCGGCATCAGGTCGATGGAGCTGGCGAGTGTGGACGGCTCCGTCTTCTGGGCGATCGTGCCCGGCAGGCGCATCAGCAGGGGCACTTGAAGCGACTCATTCTCTGGCTGGCCCTTGCGGTACTTTCCGTGCGAGCCTGCCAGCTCCCCGTGGTCGGAGGTGAATATCACCAGAGTCTTGCCAGCCAGCCCGGACTCATCTAAGAACTCCGTCAGCCTACCCATCTGGTGGTCCAAGGATTCGCACAACCCGTAGTAGCCGGCCAGATCCTTCCTTGCCTGCTCTTCGTGCGCGGAGGGGACATTCGCGCGCAGCACGACTTCAGCCGCCTTGTAGCGGTCGAAGTCGGCCGGAGGCCGGAAGGGCGTGTGCGGTGGCCCCCACGACAAGAAGCATGCGAACGGGCGGTCGCGGTTGGCACGCATGAACCGGATCGCCAGGTCCGTCTGGAGAGCGGGCTCGTAGTATCGGTCCGGTCCTCGGACCATCTCGGCCAGGGGCCCTCCGTCGTTGTCGAAGCCCCACGGGTTGTGGTAGATGTGCCCACGATTGAAGCCTTCGAACGTGTCGAAGCCACGGCGGCGCCATCCGGGCGGCACGAAGCCCGGCTTGGGAGGTCCGTCCAAGTGCCACTTGCCCACGTAGTGTGTCGCGTAGCCCGCATCTCGCAGGATCTGCGGCCAGCACACCTCTTCCGGAGGGAGCTGGATGTCGTTCTTGATCATTCCGGTCTGGTGGGAGTGCCGTCCCGTGAGGATGCACGCGCGGTTCGGAGTGCAGACCGGGTTTGCCGCGTACGCACGGCGCCAGTTGGCACCCTGTGCGGCCAAGGAGTCGAAATTCGGGGTGCGGACGACCTCGTCGGAGCCAAACCCGAAGGCGCTGCCGCGCCACTGGTCCGCCAGTACGAAGAGCACGTTGGGCTGCTGAGCGGCCCGTCCCGGCACGGTTGCCGCTGCTGCCGCGGCAGCCAGGAACTCGCGTCTCCCAAGACCCTCTGCGCGCGGCCTGGGGCGGCTGACGCCGAGGCCCGATGAGAGCGGCCCGGATCTCGGGAACCGGTCGCTCTGTTCCAAGGAACGCGCCTTCCGCCGCTCTCCGGTGTGCGCCTTGCTATAGCAGCCGGAAGCTGACTTGGATCTGGGCCGCGACGCGCACGGGCTTGCCGTCCTTCTTGCCGGGCAGGAACCGCCACTTTCGGACGGCCTCGACGGCCTTCTCGTCAAGGCCCAAGCCTAAGCTGCGCACCACACGGATGTTGTGCGCAATGCCGTCCTCCCAGACCTCGACCGCGAGCATTACCGTGCCTTGGTACTTGGCCTTGCGCGCCTCCTCGGAGTACTCCGGCTCCACTTTCGACAGGAGCCTTGGGCTCGTCACGCCTCCGCCTATGCGGAAGACGCCCCCGCCTATGCCGCCGCCGCTGCCGGGGCCGACGCCCGAGCCGGTACCCGAGCCGACGCCCGTGCCGCGCCCGGAGCCGATGCCTCCGCCCGTTCCCGGGCCTGCGGAGGGCGGCCCGTCAGCGCCGAAGGGATCGCCGAACACTGCCAGATCGACCTGCGGCATGCTGATCTCTGGGGGCACCCTGACGGTGGGCTCAACCGCCAATTCCGGGTCCGGATTGCGGATGATCGGCGTCGGGGGCGCGAGCTGCGGCTCCAGAGAGAAGCGCGGGAGCCTTCCGCGGCTGGCCGGCATGGGCGAATTCTGGCCGCCACCGCCTCCCCCTCCGCTTTGCCCGGGGGCGGGCGTCCGTAGCTGAGCCAGGTACGGGGAGATGTCGACCGGGATGATCAGCGTCACGGTCCCGGAGCGCTTCTCAACGATATCCCCTTCCTGGAATCCAAACATGACCAAGACGACGAGGGCGTGCGCCACTGCTGTCACGATCATGCCGTCGCGTCTGCGGCTGAAGTCCCCCCAGATCTCCTTGATCCGAATCGGCTTCGAAGACAGCTTCAGCGGGGGTGCATTCTGCATCTCCTTGCCGATGCGGTAGCTCTCCAGCAGGCCCGACCACCACGGAAGCGCCAGTGTGCTCAGGGTGAGCTGGCCCACTTCGTAGTCGCCTAGCGCGGGCGGAGGGAACGTCGGCACAGGCGGGCCGAGCCGGTACTCCCTCATGGCGCGTAGGGTGTCCACAATCCCCATCCACCACGGCCGGCCAAGCGAGTACACGATTGGGTCCGCGTAGTTGAGTTCTCCAGGTTTCGCCGGAGGGTACTGCGGGATTGGCCCGTGCTGCTGCGGGTTAAGGATGTCCCCGACCGAATCGGCGAGGTTGCGCCACCATGGCACGTGCAGGGACTCGATGACTAATGACCTCATCCCTGAATACCTCGGGGGCCGTGCTTTGGACTTGTCGGGATTGCGCAAATCAGCCATGGCCAGCTATACGGATTTGACGCAGCACTCGCGAGTACCGTTACCGCAGGACACGCCCTGAGGGCGCGCCGCGTCCGAGAGCACCCTGCCAATTCTATGTTAGGCGCACAATCTTGCCGACGCAATCCTTCGTTGGCTGTCCGCCGGTCCAATGACTGCAAGCGGATCGCCCTGCGGGCGCTGCACGGCTTGGGCCACCCTGCTGCGCTCGGCGATCGTCGCCTCCATCAGTTGCTGGTCGCGTTCGTGGCATCGCTGGGATCTTGCCGAGTTCACGATTCCCGGCCCGCCGGTAGGTCGCAATCGGGCTGCATGAATGTCGCTGCTTTCCAATGTGTCATGCGGTCGACTTCAACACGGTGCGACTGGGTCGGCTACACCTGCCGCGACTCGCTGTCAGGAGTAGTGTCGGAGCCCGGAGTGTCACGGATGACCGTGGTGACTCTTCCACGGTCCGCCTTTGCCGCTCTTCGGCTGGGCATCGGCGGGGAGAATGCGAAACGGCAGCTCGCTGGGTCCGATCAGGACGCGAGAATGGCGTTCGTCGAGGGTGAGGACATCACAGGTTCGGTGGCGGCGGGCGATCACGACGATGGATGCGTCCGCGAGGCCGATGCCCAGGTCGGAGTATTGCTCGATCAAGCTGCTCGCCTCGTGCAGGTCGCTGGCCAGGAAGGGCGCGAGAGCGTAGGCACCCGAGGCCACTTCGTGCAGCAACTGAAGCTCGGTTTCGACATCCGCCTGTTTGGCAATCAGATAGTGGAGTTCCGCCAGCACAAGCAGAGAAAGGATGAACGGCCTTCGATCTCGGTCAGGATGCGAGCCCACTCCTTGTGCCGGTCCGGAAAGAGGGCCGCCAGCAGACCACTGGTGTCAACGACGAGCATCGATCATTGGCGCCCGAATCCGTCGAGCAGTTCGTCGACGCAGTGGGCGGCTTCGGGATCGCCAATCCCGCCGCCGGTGAGCGGCACGCGCGGCCGGGGGCGACGATGCCGGCGAACCTTCTCGCCGACTGCCTGGCGGATCAATTCCGCTTCCGAGATCCCGGTGTCACGGGCCATGGATCGCAGGGAGGCCTTGAGTTCGGCAGGCCGGTACACCGTCGTCTTCTGCATCCCGTACACTCTGCCATGCGTCACGTCGGATCACGGTCCGGCCCCGACGGTACTGGTCGCCTGCGCGGGACGACCAACCGCCACGAGGCGAGGATTCTGTGCGGAACACTGGCCGACGTTCGGAAATCATGCAAGAAACGGGCCCGGAATTGCGGCGCTCGGGTCGGGCAGACCATCCGGGCTTCCTCTGTATAGGTGTCCGATCGGCAAGCACGCAGTTGAGAAGGCCGGTGACCCAGCGGGCTGGGCGGCGCGGTGGTTTCTGATGCCGAACTCGGAGGCAAGTGGTGGTTATGCAGGGGTGCTTACGGCCCACCCGGGCCCAAGCAGGGCCCCGGGGCCCCAGCAGCACGATCCCGGGGGCTTTGGTACGCACGTTCCCGCCCGGTCCCCGGGGCGAAGGCTTGGCCCCGGGGCGGTTGTGTGGGGAGCGACCGCGCTCGGCCAGCGCTGATCATGCAACTGCCGCACGGTCCTGGCGCCAATACACACCCAACACCCCTACTGTCCTCTTGTGCAGAAGGGAGGCACGCGGACGGGGAGGTGCGTGTTGACCCTGGCAACGGTGTCTCGGCTCAAGGGTACGCTGTCGGCGGGCCGTCTGACTAGTGTCCGGATGCCGCGCGAGCCATGTGAGCGCGGGGGCTGGCGCAATCGCGAGGGAAGACCTGCACGCCGCGTCGGCTCGCAACGCATTGCGTGGGCTAAGTCTGCCTCCAGCGCGCTGGAGGCCACCAGTTGGCTAGGGGAGGAGTCTGCCGGCGTGCCCCAAGCCCGCCGGCGGGGCTCGCTGCGAGCAGCAAGGGCCGCGCGGTAACTGCCGGTAATTTGTATGCGCGGCGGCCCACAGTGGGGGTGGCGCCGCGGGCCGGTCACCATGAAGTCGAGGCCCACCCACCGGGCCCCTTGAGGGGTGGTATTCCTCTCGCGGGGCGGGCAGCGGTGTCGGGCCTGGACGCCCGCTCGGGGGCTGTGGGCGGGGTACCCCTTTCCAAGCGTCTACGTTTCTCTCGGAGGGAGCAGCGGGATCACTTCGGGGCTGGACACGGGATCGCGGGGTCAGCCTGGATCCCCAGTCACAGAACATCAAATCAAGAGTTCAACACATGCGCTGCTTTCGCCACCGAGTGTTGAACTACGGGCATCAGGGGTAGGCAAGTGCCTGGCCGGCGTCAGAGGGCCAAGTTTGATCGGATGCCTCGCGCCGTAACGCTGAGCGCCCGCCTTCACGGGAGATTGGGCCGAGATCGCGGCACGCCGCAGTCCGCATGTGGGGTACTTGTGTGACAGGGCAATTGGGGCACGGCGGGCTCCAAGCCCGAGACCGGCCCTTCACGATGCACGCGTGCAAGGCCGGCACGTCGCTCACCGGATCCGTTCTATGGGGCCTTGGCGGGCCGATCTCGGAATGTGGCCCGCCGACCGTTGCGGCGTACCCGGAGACTACCCGCCTACGAACGCGATGCAGTCGATCTCCACGCGGAGCCCGGCTGCGGGAAGACTGGCCTGCACGGTCGTACGCGCTGGCTTGGCAGCGCCGAAGTACTCCGCGTAGACCGCGTTCATCGACGCGAAGTCACGAATGTCCGCGAGGTAGACGTTGCACTTTATTACGTCCTTCAGCGATGCGCCGGAAGCCTCGAGTATTGCCCGGACGTTGTCGAGGGTGCGCCGAGTCTCGTCGGCCACGCTACCGCCCGTAGGCGTGCTTGAGACCGGGTCCAGCGCCGCTTGGCCGGACACGTACACGAAGCCGCCCGCCTTGACGGCATGGGAGTATGGACCTTGAGGTTTGGGCGCTCCCGGCGCAGTGACGCGCTCGATGGAACTGCTGGAACTGGAATCCACGGTGATCAATACCTCTCTCTCGCCTATTGGACCCGCCCCCGCCCTGCGACGTCCCACGAGACTTCCACGGTACCGCCCCGTGCCCCGTGCACCACATCGTGCATGTTGACCGTCGCGCAGACGTGGTTCGGAATGATGCGCACCCTCTCGCCGATACGGGGAGCGAGGTCCATGCGCCCGCTCATATCCACCATGCCGTGCTCCTCATTCATCATGTGGAGCCGGGCGCCTGGAACATCCACCACGTGCCCGAAGCAGCCATCCTGATCGGGCCGCTGGAGGTCTGAGGACAGGGTCTTCGAGCCGGCGTCGACGACAAACCATCCGCGCTCCGAGACTGAGACAACGGTCGCTACCACCGACAGGGCGCAGTGCTCCCATTTGCAGGCTTCCATCGCCACTTGCGACCTGTCATTGAACACATACGTGCCGGGGCGGATCTCGGTGAGCCCTTCGATGGTGTGGGAATGGTACAGGGTAGGCGTCGAGCCCCCGCTAACGACATCCGTGCACAAGCCGCTCGCGCGGAAGTCGGACAGTACACGCCCGAGGTCGGTGCGCAACTTCGCCAGGTCGGCCGGGCCACCTGAGCTCCCGGGGTTTATGTGTCCCGGATAGAACATGATGCCTTCGGCCCGCAACCCGTCGAGAGCCTCGACCCGGCGGCCCAGATCAACCAGCGACCGGCCCGGAGGCAGCCCGCAGCGGCGCATGCCCAAGTCAGCCTCGACCAAGACGCGAATGACGACCCCGGCCCGTCGTGCGTGGACCGCGAGTCCCTCGGCGACGTCCGGACTGTCCAGCGCCACCGTTACGGGTCCGGCCCGTGCGATGCTCGCCAAGCGGGCCCACTTGACATCACCCCAGACCGGATAAGCAACCAGGAGGTCGGGCACCCCATCCCCGGCCATGACCTGGGCCTCGCCCACCTTCGCTACAGTCAGTCCCACCGCACCGCGCGCGATCTGCATGGATGCGACCAGCGGAGACTTGTGTGTCTTGGTGTGCGGCCTGAGACGCAGCCCGCTGGCCTTGGCGTAGGCGGCTGCGCGGTCCAGGTTCGCCTCGAGCCTGTCGAGATCGACCAGCAGGGCAGGTGTGTCCAGGTCCGATACCTTTGTGGCCATGGGCGTGCCCAGCTTCGCTCAGCCCGTGGCTGGCTTGCCGCATCTATTATGGGCCCGGGGACCACTCTTGCTGCCGTGGGCGACCGGCTTCTTGGCCATGGCTTTGGCTTGCATGGCCCCCCTCCGGGCGCAGGGGCCATATGTGCCATGGCCCGGTGCGGGATTTCCTCTGGCCGAGATGCGCCATGTCCCGGCACGGGAGATCTACCCCAGTGGGCGGCCTGGGCGTGCTGGGATCCTGGACGCAACAGTGGTGTTTGATCGGCGGTCTCCTTGGACCCAGGGAAGGGCACTGCGCCAGCTCCGCAAGACTGCTGCGATCCTTGAGCACTGCGGAGTTGCCTTCGGGAAGGTCGTGCTGGCTAGGGTCGAGTTCTCCAGGGGTTTCAAGGGTTTCGACGCCGCAGAAGTGGACCCTGCAACGGGAGTGCCGGCAGAGGTCGTGCGCCTTGCCTCGCTCCTGCCCCAGGGGACTGCGAGGCCGGTGGCATTCCTGATACGGGCCGTCCGGGGGACTGACTCGCTTGCGGTCTCGTACGGTCCGCCGGAGGCGGCACGGTCCAAGCCGGCCTACGCCGACACGGCTTGGCTCTCATACCGAAGCCACTGGCTCCCGCGCCGCGACCCGGACTACTCGCCGGTCGCGCACGAGTTCGCCCATCTGCTGTGCCGCTGCGGGCACGCTGGCGGACCGTCGAGGCACCTGCTGCACAAGGCCCGGAACTTTCTCGGCTCAAGCGTGCTGCCCGAGGACTGTGCCAGAATTCGGGAGAGCTCTCTAGTGCAGGAAGAGCAGGAATAGGTCTGGTCAAGGGACGCTCCAAGCCCCCTAAATTTTTCCGATAGGGGCTATAAAAAGAATCTTCTTGCCGTTCAAGCGGTCGTTCCGTAAAGTGGAGTCTGGACGGCACCTAGTGACCGTCAGAGAGCGTCCAGCCGACCTGTCGTGCGATCGGCAAGGCAGGTCGACGTGCGCCGAACTCAACGAGGAGAACTCACCCGATGAGACACCTGATCATCAGAACACTTGCAATTGGACTGCTGTGGTTGCCCCTCAGCGCCGCCACGTCTGAGGACAGCACAGCCGAATCAGCTGCCGCAGTGGAGGCCGAAATCCGCGAAGAGCTGGACGCGCTCAGGGCGCGGTTGCTGCAGCTGGAGGCCATGCTCGACTCCCTGAGCAGCGAGTCCTCCGGGGCTGCCCCCGCCGAGGAAGCGACCGAGTCCGAGGTCGCGGCCGTCGAGCCCGTGGAAGCGGTGCCTCTCAAGGTTGGCCCGCCGAGCTCCACTACTACTGCTGTCACCTATGCCGAGCCGGACGAGGATGCCCTCGTCGGCGTGGCCAGCAGTGGTGGCCAAGCCATTTCGTTCACCGGGCTGCTCGATGCATACTACACGCATAACACCAATCAGCCGGGAGACGGCTTCAACACGCTCTACTACACGAATCCGAACGCCCGCGGCTTCGGCCTGAATCAGGCCAAGCTTGAGATCGACGCCAGCGGGGACGGGCCGATAGGGTTCCGGTCGGACATCTGGTTCGGCTCGGGCGCGCGGCTGTTCCGCGACGGGCTGGAGCCCGGACCGCTGGAGGATGTGCTGTACCTCCAGCAGGCCTACGGATACTACCAGTTCGCGAATGGCTCGCAGCTGGATGTCGGCCTGTTTGGAACCATCGCCGGCCTCGAGGTCGCGGAGTCCCACCTGAACTGGAATTACACGCGCGGCATACTCTGGGCTTGGAACGAGCCATTCTCACACTTGGGTGCCAAATTCAGCACACCTGTTACGGATACATTAACTGCAACATTCATGTTGGTTAATGGATTCGACAATGCGTGGGATCAGAATACTGGAAAGTCGTACGGGCTCCAAGGCTCCTTCGCTCCGAGCGACCGTTTCAACACCACGTTGACGTGGATCAACGGGCCTGAGAACCCAAACGAGGGTTGGCGGAAGAATCTGAGCTGGAACTTCTACGGTGGACTGCACGACCGGTTCGAAATAATGGCCAACTTGGACTACATCCAAGACAACGACGGCATGGCCAGCGCCACGTCGTGGGGCATGGGCGGCTACGCCCGAGTGCACCTCACGGACCAGGTGCGGCTGGCGTACCGCATGGAGTTCCTCGACGACTCGGAGGCTCGCTCGACCGGCGTAAACCAGAACCTGCGCGAGAACACGATCACCTTCGAGGTGCAGCCCGTCAAGGAAGACCCGCGATTCCTGACAAGGGTGGAGTATCGTCGCGACTGGTCAGACGTGGCCTACTTTGGGTGCACGTCCTGCGACGGCGGCTTCTCCATGGACCAGAACACGTTCACGGTCGGCTTCATGTGGGTGTTTGGACCCAAGGAATAGCGCCGACCCACGGATCGTCCGATCCTGCTACACCCGCCCCGGGGCCCCGGCCCCCCCCCCCGGGCGGGGGGGTTTAAAAAAAAACCCGCCCCCCCCGCCAAAGGGCCAGAGGGGGGGGGGGGGGGGGGGGTTAAAAAAA
>JAPPMC010000075.1:0-39375 GCA_028819235.1 Bryobacterales bacterium | reverse complement strand
CAAAACCGGTCCCCGGGGGGTTTATTGGGGTTTTTGCCCCCAACAAAACCCCCCCCCCCCCGGCCGCGCCCCGCCGGCCCCCCCCCCCCGGGGCCGGGGCCCGGGCCCCCGGGCGTCTTGTCGCTTCGCGGAGGCTCGGCGCATCCAGTACAATGGCGGCACTCAAGGGGGTGCAGCGCGTGCAGCGTCGAGACTTGCTCAAGACAGCCTTGGGAGGAACGGGGGCCGTCGCGGCGGCCCCGCTGATCACAACGATCTCGCCGGTCCCGGCCCCGGCCGCTCAGGCAACGGCCAGCGAGGAGGCTTGGCAGCCACTGCTGCTCGACTCGCACCAGAACGAGACAGTAGTGGCGCTCAGTGAGTTGATCATTCCTGCGACTGACACGCCTGGCGCCAAGGCGGCCAGGGTGAACGAGTACATCGACCTGATGCTGCACGATGTCGCCGAAGACAAGGGCCATGGCTTCATAAAGGGCTTGGGATGGCTTGACGGGCACGCCATCCGGCTGCACGGAGCCCCCTTCGTCGCGCTTCACGAGGCCGATCAGATCGCCATTCTCGAGAATCTGGACCGCGGAGAGGACCCGGAGCTTCAGACGGGCGCGGAGTTCTTCCGGCGCGTCAAGCGATTGACGGTAGAGGGCTACTACACCTCAAGGATCGGCATAGCCGAGCTCAACAAGCACGGCGTTCCGGCCACTTACGCCTGCCAGCACGACAGTCACGCCTGACCGCCCACCGACGGGCCAGTCGTAAGGATGCCGTATGCGCGGTGCACGTCGCCTAGCGTGAGCGTTCCGACTAGAGCGTTAGGGTTGACACGGCTTGTCACAGGCAGCACCGGATAGATCGCTAGCTGGCGCATGGCCTGGTCAAGCGGCACGTCTGGGTAGGTGCGAACGACCGGCAACAGGCCTTGCGTGTCTCGCAAAGGGGTTTCGCCCTCTCCCATCCAGGCAGCGCGCCGGACCGGACGCTCGCCGATCCAGCGCCACGTGCCATAGCGCAGCTCTACCAACAGGGCACGCTCCTCGGACTCCGCCAACCGGCCCAGAGCCTGCTCGACAGTGATTCCCGACGCGGCTACCCGTCCCCGTCCGCGCTGCATAGCGTCCTCGACGTGCATTGCGGGCGTCTCGCGGCGTGTGTCGGCCGAAGGTAGGTCCAGTCCGTCCTGAAGCCCCGTGAGCTCAAACACCGAGCGCGGTTCCAGGCGCCGGGCCACGAAGAAGGCGACGGTGTTCGCGATCATCACGGGCAGGATCACGGTGTAGCTGGCGCTGAGCTCGAAGACCATGAACACGGATGTCATCGGTGCGCGGAAGACGCCCGCGAAGAAGGCGCCGATCCCGACCAGGACGTAAGCTCCAACAGAGCCGGAAGACCCCGGCATGAGAGTCTGGGCGATGACTCCCAAGCCTCCTCCGAGCATGGCCCCAACAAATAGGGTGGGGGCGAAGAGGCCTCCGGGCGTCCCGAAGCTGAAGCACACTGCGGTGAGCGCCAGCTTCAATGCGGCTAGGGCGAGCATCGATCCCCAAGGGAAGCGGTCATGGAGCGCGCCTTCCACGGATTGGTAGCCCGCCCCAAGAATCTCGGGAGCGAACAGCCCCGCAAGCCCCGCCAGAAGACCCGCCAACGCCGGCAGGAGCACTCTCGTTCGCTCGCGCAGGTTGAGCACTTTCCCGCGAAGCTGGACCGTGCGCTTGGTGAAGACGGCCGACAGGGTTCCGCCGCTGGCGCCGATCGCGGCGTAGGCCAGCAGCCCGGCGTAAGTTCCCGTCTCGATCTCCGGTACCGTGTACAGTGGCGAGTCTCCCAAGAACCATCGGCTCACGACCACCGCGGACACGGACGCGAGCACGATGGATCCCAGGACGCCCGCGTTCCAGGCAGACACGACCTCCTCCATCACGAACAGCACGGCCGCGATCGGCGTGTTGAACGCGGCGCCGATCCCGGCGGCGGCCCCTATCGGGGCGATGAGCCGCATGTGGTTGCGCGTCAGGTGGAAGATCCGTCCCAGCAGGGACGCGATGCCCGCACCCATCTGCAGCGACGGATCCTCGGGGCCCATGGGATTCCCCGTTCCGATCGAGAGGGTGCAGCTAGCGAACTTGCCCAGCACTCCGCGGAACGAAATGTAGCCGTCCGAGGCGTACACGGCCGCCTTGGTGTAGTTCACGCTTGAGCCGCGGGCCGTCGGAACGACGAAGTGCACCAAGGCGTAGGCTGCCAACCCGCCGGCTGCGGGCCACAGCGGCAGGACATACCAAGACGAGTGTACTGGCGGGTGGACCGTGACCCAGTTGAGGAGTTCGAGCGAGATGTGGAAGCAGACCACCACGAGGCCCGAAAAGATCCCGATGACGATCGACAGCAGCAGGAATCGCTGTGGCTCGTCCAACACGGGCCCCGCCCTGCCCATGCTGGACAGGTGCGCGAGGGCACTGGCAATCGTCCTCATCTGGCGAGCTTGGCCATCACGCCGAGGAGGGGGGTGTCGGAAGGCACTTCGTCCCCGCAGATCTGAGGCACATGCGACCAGATGCGCTCTGCGAGTCCGGTGTTGGCCTCGACGCTCTCAACGGACGCGCGGGCGCGCGGATCGGTGAGCGCACGTTCGGCGGCTTCGATTTCCTCGCCCAGAGTTCCGGGCGGGGGTGGCACAGGGCCTACGAGCGCGTCTCCCGCCGGATTGTGGCACGCGAGCAGCGCCGACCGCGCACGTTCCAGCAGAACCTTGCTGCGCCGGAAGCGCTCGGCAAGAGTGATGCCGCGCCGGGTGGGATCGAGCAAGAGAATCTGGTTGCAGAGGTCTACCCGCTGCTGTGTGCGGCCGTCCCGGCGGAGCGCTTGGGCACGGTTGTACTGCGTCCTGGCCGTCAGGTAGTTCCCAAGCTCGAACTCCGCATCGCCCCGTCCGAGCAGCGCGACCCGGTCCGCGGGATCGTCGTAGAGAAGTGACCTGTACAGTCCCGATGCCCGGCCGAAGAGGCCCACCCTCAACATCAGCGAGGCGACTCGGTGCCGCGTCGGCCGATGGTCCGGCAGGGTCTCCTCCAGGTCCAGCAGCTCTGCCGTCAGTTGCTGACGACGGTCGTGGTCCAGCAGCAGTTGCACGAGCTCGAAGCGCAGCGCGAGCCGCCGCTGAGCGTCGCCGTCTTCCCATTGCCCCCGGATAGCAGTTCGGAAGTGAGACACGGCTTCGTCGACCCGGCCGTCCGCCGCCGCAAGCCGTGCCAGCAACAGGTTCACGATGCCCGACGTCGGGTCTGCCCCGCGCAGCTGGCCGAGGTAGGCTTCCGCTTCCGAGTAGCGGCCCGCGCGAAACAGGGCCTGGGCGAGCCCGAGCCGGTACTCCGGCTCCTCCCTGGCAAAGCCCAGCGCGTCGCGGAATTCACGGATCGCCTGTTCGTAAAGGCCTTGGGCCAGAAGCGCGCTGGCCCTGACATAGTGTGCCTCCCCGCGCCCCGACCTCAGGCTCTTGAACGATTGGGTGTACAGCGATGTCAAAGCGAAGACCGCAGCCATCGCGGCAAAGACCGCTATCAGGATGCGAGGTGTGGCCCCTTCCGCGATCGCCGCTTGCGCCCTGCAGTACGGGCACTCCACACCCGGGTGGGCAATCTCCCGGCTACAGATGCTGCACTGAAAACGTTCCCGAGCCATGCAAGCGAGTCTCGCCGTTCCGCGCGGTCTGCCGAGAACGGCGTGCCGCCGACTGCGCCGCGGGTGACGTCGGCGGTATCCCCGTCAACTCTTGGATTGTAGTCTTCGGCGGCACGGCAGATGCGAGCGCCAGCCTCGGTTCCCCCCTCCGGCCCGTGCGAGAGATCTCCTCCCTAGCCGACGCATCTGGGTGTCGCGGTCGGGAGGGCCGTTGTGAACGGTAGAGATCTGCACCGCTGAGACGGTCTCAAGGCCGGGCCGCTGACCAAGGAACGAGCGAGCAGGGTCGCCAGATCCTTCACTTACGCTGCCGAGCCCTGTGCGGACCGGGCGAGGAAAGGGGCGTGTCGGCGGTGGGCTCGGCGCCATTCGAAGCGGGATCGGATGTACCCCGGCGTAGTGCCGGGGCTCTCTTAGGCTGGTAGCATCAGGCTTGGGCTCGGGCCCACTTCAGGCCAACGGCCAATGGCATAGTTGCAGATGGCCAGCCTCTGAAGATCGAATCCCGTGGACCGGTTCGGCGGACTCGTCCTCAGTCCGGGTTCGGGTCTTCGTAGACATCTGCGATCCCCGAGATGGCTCTGGGCCAGGCCACTCGCGCGAACAGAGAGGCGCACCCAGCCGATGCACTTGATGAGCGAGGCAGCTGATCGACCAGCCCGAGGCTACGAGCGGTGGGCCATTCTCACCATTCTGGCCTTGCTGCTGCTGGCCAAGCCGGACATTGTCCTTGGTCAGATGCTCACGGTCCAGGTCACGGATCCGTTCTCGCAACCTGTGTCAACCGCCACTGTGTCCATCGGTGGTCAGGACGTGCCGACGGACGACGACGGAACGGCAACCTTCTCCGGTCTGGGCGCCGGACCCCACTCGGCAGTGGTCTCGGCGCCAGACTTCGCAACGCAAGCGTTGGAAATCGCCGAATCCGAGGGCTCGGTAACGGTTGAGATGCAGCTGCAGGCCGTCAGCGAAGTCATCGATGTCGAAGCGACCTTAGGTACCCGCTCACAGGGCGTCCAGCCATTGGAATCAGCCGTTCCTGTTGAACTCATCCTTGGAGAGCGTCTGCGCGGCACTGGCCAGTTCGAGACTGGGCGGGCACTGCAGATGCAGGCGCCATCATTCAACTTCTCCAGTTCGACAATCAGCGATGGCACGGATGCGTTGCGACCAGCAACGCTGCGAGGTCTCGGTCCGGACCAGACACTAGTGCTGGTGAATGGCAAGCGGCGCCACAACAGCGCCCTGCTCCACGTCAACACATCCGTCGGTCGCGGCACGGCGGGCACGGACCTGAACGCCATCCCGATCGCCGCTATTGAGCGAATCGAGGTGCTGAGGGACGGGGCGGCTGCACAGTACGGCTCCGACGCGATCGCGGGCGTGATCAACCTCGTGCTCAAGTCCACCCCCGGCTTTGCGGCGGACGCTTCATGGGGCCAGACCTACGCCGGGGACGGCGACTCGGGAGTGTATAGCATGCACGGGGGGTGGGGCTCGGAGAACGGTGGGTTCATGAATCTCACGTTCGAGTCTCGCCACCGGGACCGGACAAATCGCGCGGGCTGGAGCGGGCAAACACAGTACCCGCTGGTGGACTGCAGCGCGGACGCACCCTACGCAATCGTCTCGGGCAACGGGACGCCTGGAAGGTGCTTCGACCCGCGCGAGTACACGTTCAACCGCAAGAACTTCCGGATCGGCGACGCAGACAGCCAGCAGTACAGCGCTTACTACAATGCCGGGATCCCGATCGGCCGACGCATCAGCTTTTACACTTTCGGCGGGTGGACCCAGCGCGACAACCAGAGCACCGGCTTCTACCGCCGGGCCAATCAGCCGAACACGGTGACGCAGTTCTACCCGGACGGCTTTCTGCCCGAGATCAACACGGACATCATGGATTTCTCGGTCGCCGCGGGAGTGGACTTCACATCGGCCCTAGGCTGGAATCTTGACCTGAGTGTCAACCACGGCCGCAACCAGTTTGACTTCCTCATCACGAACTCAAACAACGCGACATACGGCACTGCCAGCCCGCGCCAAGCCGACTCCGGCGGTCCCCGGTTCGACCAGACGACGGTCAATCTCGACATCGCGCGCGAGTTTGAGGGCACGGCAAGATCGACGAACCTGGCCTTCGGTGCTGAGGGCCGGCGCGATCACTACGGCATTCGCCAGGGGGAACCATTCTCGTACTTGAACTGCAAGGACGATCCCGGCGTTGCGGACAAGTCCGGCTGCGTGGCAGCCCCTGCAGGCATCCAGGTGTTTCCCGGGTTTCAGCGCAATGTCAAAGCCAGCCGGACCAACGTTGGCCTCTACAGTGACGTGGAGTTCGCCTTTGACAGCGGCTTGACGCTGGGAATCGCCGGTCGCTTCGAGAACTACAGCGACTTCGGCCAGTCTCTGACCGGCAAGCTCGCTCTGCGCTACGACTTCAGCCCACACTTCGCGGTGCGCGGAAGCCTGAATTCAGGATTCCGTGCCCCGTCGCTGCACCAGCTCAACTTCACGAATGTGAGCACACAATTCGTGACCAATGACGCGGGAGAGACCGTCGCGCAAGAGCGCGGGACATACTCCAACGACAGTTCCGTGGCCAAAGCGTTGGGCATTCCGGATCTCAAGCAGGAGCGGTCGCTCAACTTCAGCGGCGGCGTTGTGGCGCGCATCAGCCCGACCACCTCCCTGACCGTCGACGCTTTCAGCGTTCGCGTCGAGGACCGCATCGTCATCAGCGGCTCGTTCACTGCGGCCAATCTGGCCGGGATCCCGGAGGCGGTTGCGGGACTCGACGCAGTCAACGCCACGGCTGCCCAGTTCTTCACCAACGCCGCCGCTACCGATACGTCAGGGATGGAATTCACCGTTAGCAGCCTGCACGCCTGGCGGAACGGCGGAGTGCTGGACTTTGGTTTTTCAGGCATGGTGGTCAACACCGAGCTCGACGGAGGCGTCAACGCGCCGATGCTGCTCGCCGGGCTCGAGAGTGTCATCTTCGGGGGCCAGGACCGCTCGATCCTTACCGAGTGGCAGCCCAACACTCGCGTGCAGGGCAGCGCCGAGTACCGCATTCGTCGCATCAGACTTGGCGGGGCGCTCCGCTACTTCGGCAGCTACTGGGTGCAGGAGGGCGGGAACGCCGGGGAGCGGCCGTGCGGGGCGTCAGGCTTTACCCCAAGCTCGATCGGCGGCTCACGCCAACAGTTCTGCGGCAAGTACGTGACCGATGCGCATGTCGGCTTCAAGCTGTGGAAGCACACCGAGCTGAGAGTAGGCGCGCAGAACCTGCTGAACGTCGTGCCAGACGAGAATCACGTCGGCCAGACCCGCAGTGGGCGGCTGGAGGACTCCTCCGGGCGAGTCATCATCGACTCGCCGGGGATCTTTGTGTTCTCGCGGCGAGCAGCGCCGTTCGGATTCAACGGCGGCTTCTACTACGCCAGACTCTCGTTACGGTTCTGACGCCTTGCTCACGGTCCAGGACCCCCGGCGCCAGTGCTCCATGGCACTACAGTTGCCCAGTCTGTGATGGAGTTCTCGCGCACAAGCTGAGAGGACATTCGAGCGCCTCGGCACTTGGCGCTTGCCGCCATACTCTACAGAACGCGGACTTCGACCGTCTTCCCAGGCTTCCGTCCACGACGGTCGTGGCCGTTACCATCAATTCGCGCGCAGGGGCTGGCGACCTCACGCTTCGGTTGGCATTCGTGGCACGCGCTGCTGTACTCAGACTTGCGCCACAGAGGCCAGTTGCTGAGTCCCGCTGAAGCTTCGGCACGGCCAGCGGCAACTGCCGGATGCGCGGCGGGGCCGCCGCTGTGCAGTTCCTAGACCGGGCCGCTGTCCTAGACGAGTTCCGGCATTGAGTCTTGCTGTTGCACGTCGATGCCTGCGGCGCACGGCTGGACAGGGTTCATCTCATCGACACTGAAGTGGTCCATCCTGAAGGATCCCTCTCGGGGTCGCGCGGGCTCGGGGCCGATCCAGTGCTGCTGACTCACGCATGAAGTGGCTTGGCCTATTCTCGCGTGCGGGCCCTGGATCGCCATGCTGCGCGCACGTAGAGGCCGAGCCGACAGGCCGGCATCCGGGCTTCTAGGGAAAGTGGTTACTGCAACGCGAGATCGGACAGATTTCGCCGGGGGACCCAAGCAGTTCCCGACCGGACTCAGCCGAGGAAGCGCAGCAGGGTGATGAGCATGGCCAGCAGGGTGAACCCGAGGCCCACCATCCAGCGGAGCGACGTGAACTGGGCGGTCTGGGCGTCGATCTTCGTGTTCTGGGCCTCAAGCTTGGAGTTCTGCGCGTCGAGCTTGGACTCGAATCGTCCGCCCTGCGCATCTAGCTTGGACTCGAATCGTTCGCCCTGCGCATCTAGCTTGGACTCGAATCGTTCGCCCTGCGCATCTAGCTTGGACTCGAATCGCGATCCCTGCGCGTCAAGCTTGGACTCGAAGCGGGCGATGAGATTGGCGGCGGCCATGTTCCCGACCTCCTGAACGAAAGTATAGGCGCTGCCCGGCTTCATGTTCAGGCCTAGGAGTAGGTCGAACAGGCGCTTGGAGTCGGGCTGCGGCGGCGGGGCGTCGGGCATCAGGGGCTTCTCTCAGCCAGTGGGGCGAGATCTGCAGTCACAGCACTACCGAGATTCTTCTGAGCCGGGGCCCAAGTTGTCCACTGGGATCGGTCGTGCTGAATCTTGTATTCCCCACGCACCGGGACTGAATTGAAGTCGGCTAAAGGGTACCACCCGGGACCGCGCATTTCACGAACATGGATTCGCCGGCCTTGTGCGCCCGCGCCCTATTGCTTGCGGAGGCGGCTGAAGTGGCTGCACCAGTACTCGTCCGCGTTCTCCTCCCGCACCGAGCGGACGGTCAAGTTGTCGCGCTGCTGCATTTCGGTTTGCAGCGTCGCGAAATCGTTTGGCACGCTCCGGTAGTCGGACTTTGCCTGCGCATCTCTTGAGGACCAGCCGCTGCAGTTCTTCATCGGACACTCCGTCGTCCAGCGGCCACGTCGGGTCAGCCCGCGCCGCCCCCGTGTACAGCAATGACGCCCAAGGAGAGCCCAACAGACTCCACTTAGTCCTCAGCGACACTGCTTTCCGGAGCATTACCATCGGGTCTGACGCCTACAGCCTTCGGTAAAGGATACTGCGGTATTCGACTTTGAATGGTGGCCCTGTGTGCATCTGGAAACCAATCAATCCCTCGGGCGAGAAGTTCTGCGAATCCTCATCGATTGTTCCGCTGACGAGGCGACCGTTCAGGATTTGCAACATCACAGGGCCACGAGCGATGATGTGGTACAGATTCCAGCCGCCCACGTTCATCACTCCGCGTAACAACGTCTGGTCACCCAAGCTTGCCAGCTCCTTGTACTTCGGCCCGTCCGTAATGCGGGTCAGGAGCCCGCGCCGGGCAAGTACCACATGGCCTGGGCTACGACCGCGCTCCTCGTGAAGATTGGCCGAAAACCCAACCCGAAAATCCAGATCTGCTTGATAGCCTTTTAGTACCCACTTGCCTACGTCAGGAAGCTCGACGCTACGGTATTGAATGCCGCTGTTGGCACCACCCAGTCTAAACTCGACCTTCAGTTCGAAGTCCTTGACCCTGCCTCCTCGCCAGATTAAGAAGTTGTTGTTCTCAACAACTTTCTCTGGCGTACTCTCGCCGATTATAGCTCCATCCTCGGCGCGCCAGAAGGTCGTATCGCCATCCCAGCCGGCCAGAGTTTTTCCGTCGAAGATGGGAACAAATCCCGTGTTGTCGTCACGTTCATATGTTGGGTAGAGGCCGCCGAACGGATCCCTGCGCTCGGGCGCTTGTGCTACTGCAATGACCCCAATCGCTCCCAATAGAACTGCAAGTACAGCGCCGATCACCGCAAAACGTGCGGGCTTGAGTCGCTTGGCCATTAAGTTTCTCCTCTTTGCTTGGCTCACTGCCGATCCACCGCCCACTTGAAACCGCGCACCAGAAGGTCCTGAAACGTCGGGTCATCCCATGTCGTGGGCCCGTGTCCGAGGGTTGTTCCGAAGACGCGTGCACCATGGTAATCGTTTGTCCAAACAATTGGATACTCGCTGCCACTCTGTGGATCGACGGCGGTCGCCAGCGGTCTGGCTGCAGGCCACAGCCTTTCGATAATATAGAGTTCGTCCATCGGGGTTACCCACGCTTGGGGGAATCCCTTCATGACCGGGTGATTCGCGTCTTTCACTTGAACAGCGATACGGTGCTGCGGAGTGTGGCGGAGGGTGGTCACTCCCAAGAACTCGCGCCACTCGTCGGACTTGAGCGCCCGATACGAGTGCATCGAACAGTGGATCACGACCGCGGGCAAACCGCTGTTGTGTCCGGCAACGATCTTGCGAACAAACTCGGCGTCGTCGACGTTGGCAAAGCACTCGTTGTGGACCACGATGTCGTATCCGTCCGACCAATTGGGCTGGTTGTAGAGGCGGACCTTGGTCCTAGTCCAGGTCGACCTACCCTCGCGCTCCAACATGACCGTCCAATCGACCGGCGCCTCAGACGCCATTATGTCCATGAGAATCTTCGTCTCGCCAGCATAGTCGTGGCAGCACCCTCCGGTGATGACGAGCGCGCGAATCCGCTTCTGACCGGCGAAGGGGTCGGGGGGCCTGCGGCGCCTCCGCTCCGAATCGGCCTGTGCGCCCAACTCACCTTGGGCTGTCTGAGACCGGGCTGCGGGAGCCTGCGGCAGGGCTTCCGGCAGCAGCAGTGCCATTGCCAAGATCGCCAGATGAATTCGTATCAGCTGCTTGCTCATGGAACTAGCCCTAAAGGCGATCGACTTGCGACGAAAGGACATAGTCAGGCTCGTCGACATCATCTATCCGCACCGGTACAACCTGACGCGTTGGATAGGGCCGTTGCGAGTCGAGTCTCCATTAGGCCGCACCCCCCGTCCCTGTCCGCTCTCATCACCGTTCAGCCGGCGGCCGGCGAGCCATCGGCCGTTTACAAACGTGCTCTCCTCGATCGACAAGAAGCCCCCGTTGGGATCTCCAAGTGTATTAGGGCGGAACTCAACGCTCAAGGGCCCGCTACGCGCCAGGATGTACTCATCGGGACCTACCGCGATGAAGAGCCCACCTACACGGCCCTCAAGTCGAGGCCCCCTCCGCGGTGAGGGCTCAACCGGGACAGAGGGTGCTCCCCTAGGCGACGGTTGAGCTACAGGAGGCATAGGCGGCCCCCGGCGACGGGGACAACTCACAACGAGAAGGTAGTTGCCCAGCGGAATGTCCTGCGGCTCTTCACCACGACTCACCAAGGCACGGGACACCGTTCCGAGCCCCTGGCGCTCTGAGGTCATCGGTGCGATGCTCGCGAGCGTCTCGTACCTCTTTGCAAGCGGCAAATCAGCCGGTTCAGTCGGTGCTTCAGTATCGGAACCTAAGCCGCGCGATTCGATCGCAAGGCGGAGTCTAAGGGATAGTGCCCAAGAAGCATTCGGTCTAGCGGACGTGATCTAAGGAGCGGTTCATCCGCCTCCACTGGCCATAGGGACAGCAGTGCCCGCATTGCGGGGCCGGCTCCCGCCGCGTCCGGTCGGGCGCGAAGCACAAATCCATGCGGTTCCGCTGCCGCGCTTGCCGCAAGCGCTTCTCGGTGCGGAGCGGAGCCGTCACGCAGGACTCGAACCTGGGCTGGCAGGTGTGGGCCATGGCCATCCATCTTGTAATGACGCGCTCGCAGTCAGTCTCGTCCATGAAGCTGCACTCGGACCTCAACATCGTGCAGAACTCCGCTTGGCATCTCAGCCACCGCAGTCTGGCCGCATTCTGCCACCTAGGCACAGGCTTCGCCGGCCCGGTGAAAGGAGACGAAACCTATCTCGGCGGCAAGCCCAAGAACATGCCGAAGTCGGTGCGCAAGCAATTGACGGGCCGCGGGCCGGTGGGCAAGACGCCCGTGGTGGGTGCTAAAGACTCGCCACGAACCAAGTGACGTCCAAGGTGGTGCAGGCCAGGGACAAGCAGACGCTGCGGGGATTCGTGAATGATCACGCCGACCGTGAAGCGACCGTGTAAACGCGCGAGGCTAGTGCATACGGGACGTTGCCGTTCGCGCATGAGTCCGTGAAGCACTCTGTCAGCGATGACGTTCGCGGACAAGCGCACACGAATGGAGTCGAGTTGTATTGGTCCACGCCCAAACGCGGCTACTGCGGCAGGTTCCGCTAGCTCAGGCCGAAGCATCTAGACCGCTACGTGCAGGAATTCGCCGGCCGGCACAACCTGGCAGAGCAGGACACGATCGACATGATGTGCACGGTTGTGCTGGGCAAGGATGGCCAGCGGCTCAAGTACGAGGAGCTGATCAGGGACTATGGGCTGGATTCCGGAGCCCGCGGATGAGCGCCTTGGAGCGGGACACGCTCGACGAAGACCGACTGCCTGGACATTAATAAGCGAGGGCAGGATCAGGGTGTTGAGTTGATCGACCCCGAGGGCCCGCCACGGGCACCAGGAACGCAGCGGCAGGAGGATCTTCGATGAAGAGTCCCAAGCAATCCAAGCCAGGAACCAGACTCGAGCCGCGCCGAGTCGCACTGGGGCGCTCGGCCCACCAGCCATCCAAGGCAGAGCTTGAGGACTCGATCAGCCTACCTCCGATGCCGCTGGACGAGGCCGCCCGCGGGGTCATGCAACCGGTCGAGATTCACCGCATCCAAGAGCCCCGGCGCAAGAGATAGACAGGGTGCTATTGGGCACCATTCTTCATAGTCCCACTCTGATTGGATTGGACTGTCCGTCGTGGCTCCGTCAATGCAGGAATGCTTGGCAGAAGGTGAGGGGCTCTTGCGGTCGAGTCGGAGTCCGGCGGCTTTGGGGCATGGTCCTAGGCCAGCGCCGCGACGCAGCGTATGGGTTTCGCCGCCCGAACCATCAATGGACAGGACACCGGCCCTCGGCAACCGTTCGGGCCGCTCCGCGCCAGCGGGAGTCCGAGGTCGCCGACCTCTTAGCCCTGAACGCGCACAACGACCATCAGCGTGATGGCGAAGACCAGTCCGACTGCGAGCAACACGGAACCCACGAGGCGCTCCTCGCAGGTCTTGAACCAGAGGTAAATGCCGGTGACTCCCATCGCGAATAGTGCTAGGGACGTCAGTGGCAGGACGGCTCCCCAAACGTTGATCAGCGCGTCTTCATGCCAGAAGCCGTGCGAGAAGTGCATGCTCATTAGCATGCCGATGAAGGCAAGCCGATTTGTCCTAACCTGCGCTTCGGCGCTGCCGGGCATGTACTGGACTTGGTAGTTCGTGCCCAGCCGGCGGATAACGAACTTGAATGAACCGTCGTCTGCCGGATCGATTCGGGTGATTTCTCCGCGAAGCCCGTGCTCAGTGATTAGGTAGTGTCCAAGCGCTCTGAGCGTGCCGGCCTGCGCCGGGTCGACGGGAAAGGTAGCCTCCGTCACAGTCGGAGACGGCGAAAACCACGACCGGTGAGCGAGGCGAACTGAACTGAGCAGATAGACGCCGAGCGCGAGGGCGAAAACAAGCCCGATAGCCAAATGGACGTTTCGCATCAACCTGTACATCCGATCACCTCAAAGCGATGTAGAGCGCGACAGTCACCGCCGACCCGAGGCCGATCGTCCAGACTGCCCATCTCATCCCCGGACGCGTGGCCAGCCACATGTAGAAGCCGGACACCGTCATGAAGATCACGGCCCACATCGAGAACTGGTTGTACGCTCCCCAGAGCTGCACTTCCCATCCCGGGTTGTGGTGACGGTAGGTCTGCATGTGCATCAAGTTCAAGAAACCCCCGAGCGGGCTCCGCGTCCTCTCGATCCGAATCCGGTTCTCTTTCTCAAGGAGAAGGATCCGGCGCGTGCCGTTGGGCGTCAGATACCGCACCTGCAATCGTCCTTCGGAGTCCCGGCTGGGCTTGCGACCTGGCTGAATGAACGGCAGCCCGGAAGCAGCGATCATCGCATCCGTAACGTGCTGGTCGGAGGCCGAGCCGTCCACCCGAAACTCGATCGTGAGCACCTCAGGATCGCGGCGAGGCCGCTCGCTGGGTGCCGGGAGGAAGCTGGCCCAGATTCCCACGATCCCCCAGACCGTGAAGCCGGTGAAGCTCAACAGTCCGGAGTAGATATGCAGCTTCTTGATCCAGCGGTACATCGCGAGGGCGGTTGGCGATCGCAACCTGCGGTGGCTGCGATTGTACAGAAGGCTACACTGGCTGGCGTCGGCACAGTGCCGGACCGGAATGCGTGGAGCACATTCACCGCACAATTCCCGTTCCGTCTCTCGGCCGTCCCTGATTCTGGCCGTTGCGGGCGTGCTGGTTGCATCGGCCGCGCAAGCGAGACCATTCTCGGCGCGCGTCACCCTGGGAGAAGGTCAGGATCCTCCGGAGCGCTGGACGGGCTCGGTACGCGCCGACCGCGCCCGGGTCGACCTTCTGGGGGGCTGGCTGCTTGGCAGCCGGGACGCGATCGACCTCAATACATTCCAACTCTTCACGCGACATCCCGTGCGGCCCGAGCCCGCCCGGAAGGGGCTGGTCCTAAGGGGAACGGCCGATCCGGGGGCCGTGATTCATGTGTCAAGCGATCAAGGGAACTTTTCGTTCCGGATAGCGGAGCTGTCGACGGCCAGCGACCTCGTCTTGCTCGATGGCTTGGCCCGTGTCTCGGGCTCGTCCAGCGCCGAGCGGCTCACAGACGACACGCGCTATGACGATTATCCGTCTGTGGCAGTCTCCCCTAGCGGCGTATGTTGGCTGGTCTGGCAGTCCTACAGCGGCGGCCGCGACGAAGTTCGCATTCGCAAGCTCGACGATTCGTGGCGCACGTTCGGTCGCGTGCCGGGAACGACCGGGGATGTTTGGCGGCCCCAGGTCGCCCTCGACAAGGAAGAGCGGCCGTGGATCGTTTGGTCGCAGCAAAGCAACGGCAACTTCGATCTCGTCGCGCGCCGGCTCGACGAAGAGGCGAATCAATGGGGCGACCTAGTCCGACTGAGCTCTCACCCCAACCCGGACATTGATCATCATCTGATCGCGGACTCACGGGGATGGCTGTGGGTGGTCTGGCAAGGGTTCCGCTCCGACAATTCCGACATCTTCCTGCGGTACTTCGACGGAACGCACTGGTCTGGCGAGATTCAAGTAACTGACCATCCGGCGAATGACTGGGAACCCCAGATAGCCACTGACGGGCAGGGTGCCGCGATCATCGTCTGGGACAGCTACCGCAACGGAAACTACGATGTCTTTCTCCGTCGGTTTGCCGATGGCGAGCTAGGCCCGCTCACGCCCGTCGCTGAGACTGCGAAATCCGAGGCGCACGCCTCTGTAGCCGTCGATCTGGCCGGACGGGTCTGGGTGGCCTGGGATGAAGCCTCTCCGAACTGGGGCAAGGACTCCGGCCCCACGGTGGCCCCGGGATGGATTGCGAGAGGGCGGGAGCTCTGGACCTCGTGGATCGACCAACCCTCGGCCCCGGGGGCGCGCCTCTACGAGTCGCGCAAGATCAACCTCTCGGTGTTCGAAGGGGGGCGCCGAATGGCGCCGAGCACAGATATTGACCGGGTGCTCGACGCAGCCGAGATTCCCGATCACGACTTCCCCCAGTTGCATGTTGACCCGGCGAGCGGCCGCATCGCCGTGGTATTTCACCGGTGGAATCACGTCCGCTGGACCGAAAGCCTCGGCTTCCGACCGACCTATTGGGAACACGCTGTCGTGTTCTACGAGGGGGATCGCTGGTCGGCGGTTCACACAATGCCGGAGAGTTGGGGACGGATTTCCGCGCGAGCCGATGCGGCATTTCAGAGAGATGGGAGCCTGAGAGTCGTCTGGCCGACCGACGGTCGGCTCGAGGCGCGGCCTGTCCGCGATGTGAGGGCGAACGTTCTCACCGCATTACTCGACCCGGCCGACGGTCCGCTGCCGCTGAAGCTCGTGCCAGCGAGCGCACCCGATCCGGTTCGCGTCGTGCCGGTGCATCCTCGCGAATCGGCGGAAGTGGCCGCAATTCGCTCGCACCGCACTGACATAGGGGGCCAGGAATACCAAATCCTCCGGGGCGACCTCCACCGCCACACCGAGTTCTCATGGGACTCGAGCGGCGGAATGGTGGACGGATCGGTGTTTGACTTCTATCGCTACATGCTGGACGCCGCCGCGATGGACTTCGGAGCCGTGACCGACCACAACTCCGGGGGCGACAGTGAGTATTGGTGGTGGCTTATCGAAAAGACCAGCGACCTGTTCCACGTTCGCCAGGCATTCACAACGCTTTATGCATACGAGCGGAGCGTAGCGTATCCCGACGGGCACCGCAATATCTTCCATACCCGGCGAGGCGTTCCGGTAGTTTCGTTTCACACAAAGGCCGATTTCGATCGCCCTCGGCCGCAAGTCGCCGCCGCTAAGGGGACATTGGTGGAGAACGACACGAAGTTGCTTTATGAATCGCTAAGAGATTCGGGCGGGATCTCGATTCCTCACACCACCGGGTCCAGCATGGGCACGGACTGGCGGGACAACGACCCCGAAGTGGAGCCTGTGGTCGAGATCTTCCAAGGGGACCGAGTCTCATACGAACACCCGGGAGCACCGCGTGCGCCCCGCGCGGCTGAT
This sequence comes from Bryobacterales bacterium, assembly GCA_028819235.1. GTDB lineage: Bacteria > Acidobacteriota > Terriglobia > Bryobacterales > UBA6623 > VXMF01. Next base: position 23,054 of record JAPPMC010000075.1, on the reverse strand, counting down.
GACAAGCCGATCGGAGGATTTCAGGAGGACGGATTCCTTTGGAGCGCGTACCGGAAAGGGTACAAACTGGGAACGATAGCGAGTTCCGATCACTGGTCAACGCACATTTCGTACGCGATGGTCTACGCCGAGGCGCCGACCCGCAGCGCTATCTTTGATGCGATCAGGCGCCGTCGCACCTATGGCGCCACCGATAACATCATCCTGGAATACCGAATTGGCAAACACTTCATGGGGGAGGCCCTCAGCGCGGAATCGACCCCTCCGTTGGAGATCTTCGCAGTGGGCACTAGCCCAGTGGCGCGAATTGAGGTAATTCGAAATGAAGAGGTGGTCTACGCGACTCGCCCCAGCCAACGCGAGGTCCGCTTAACCTACAGGGACAGTGACCCGCCGGTCGGCAGCGCGTACTACTACGTCAGGGTGTTGCAGGAGAACAGGGAGATTGCCTGGGGAAGCCCGATTTGGATCGGGCGGGCCAAGTCTCCTTAGGGAAGGTAGGCAAATTCAATGTTCGTTTCGGCGTGTCGATTGAGGTGGTAGCGGAAGGCTTGGACATCAATTCCGCGCGAACGTGACGGCCCCGAGGTGCCTCTGACCGCCCAATTCAGGCTGAAGGGTGGTTCGTAGAGACCGCGTGCGGTCTTCGGTTTGACACTGCTGCCGGGAACTGGTCCGCATCGGCTCTTGCGCGTGCAGGTGGCCCCGGCAACCACGGTCGCAGGTCGCAGTTGTTACCTTCGTCTTGGTCGGGTCTGGCTCGGGCGGGGCAGGCGCCCAGGAGGGAGAACTTCGGGCTCGACACGCTGCCGCTGTGCGGGCTCGAGGACCTCGACAGCGCCACTCGCGTGGTGCAACCCGAGTGGCGCCGGGCCAACAACCTGATCGGCAAGTTCCGCACGCGCCGGGGGCAGCTGTTGGACCACCTGCGCATGCTGCCCTATCGGTCCGAGTTGCGGCTGGCCGCGCAAATCGCGCCACATCTGTCGAAGTCGGAGAGCGGGCACCAGGTTCCGCGAGTCGCTCTTCGCCAGCGAGGCCAGCCTGGTGCCGGACCGCAAGGCCGGCGTGCTGCGTGTGCGACTGCTCAGGCAGTCCCTGCGTCTGCCCGACGAGGCCGTCGAACTGCTGCTGGGGGCCCTCAACGCCGGCAGGACGGTCTACCCCGGCACGGACCTGCGACTGGTCTACGAGTTCTCAACCCGCGTCACGCGGCAGCCCAGTGCGAACGATGTCCGCGTAACCTGGGCTTCGCCCGGATTCGCTTCACGATCTTCACCCGGCCGAGCTGATCCGGGGACACGGAGTCAGCCGAAGCTGTGCCAGCGTCAGCGACTTGCGTCATTTCCCGTTTCTGACGATCATCCATTCAGTGTGAGAATTCCTTGGTGTCCGGTAACAATTCCTCAAGTACGAACGAAGCTGATTGAGGTCGCACTTCCTTTCAGTGGGATCAACTAGCCAGTTCCGAGAGAAGTCGGCTCGGCACTCGTATCCGCCAGCGCTACGTCCTTGTGAGCAAGTCGGCTGCCCGCTGCCGCAAGTGCCGAGACCTGGCACACTCGCGTTGGCCTAATCCCTAGACCGGCCTTGTAGTAGTCTTATCCTCATGTCAGGTTCCCCTGCAATCGAAATCGGGGCGGGCGTTCGGGAACGCTACGCCGACGTGCTCAGTTCCAGCGCTCTTGACGTGATCGCTGATCTGGCTGAACTGGATCGCGACCGCAAGCACGTGATGCAGGCGAGACTGGATCGTCGCCGACGGCGCGCCCAGAATGCGCAAAGGATTCAGTTCTTGGATCCGGAATCCATAATCCCACGGACGGATATCAAGGTTGCCGACGCCCGGGCCGGGCGCTTCACCGGTGCGGCAATCCCGGATGACCTGCTGTGCCAGTGGATACAGGGTACAGGTCCTGGTGCGAAACCTCGGTCTCCGATCGAAAAGAGCATCCGCAACGTTGCCTACGCCCTGCTCTCTGGCGCGGACGGGTGGATGTTTGACGGCGAGGATGCTTTGGGGCAGATCGAGACCATGTCACTCGATAACCACCGGAATCTGCGCTTGGCATTCGCGAGGGACCCGATCTTTCTGAGAGCTGCGGAAACTGTGGCAGGGGAGATGAATAAGTGGGGGGAAGACTTCTTCGGCCGCAAGATCATCGAAGACTGGCAAAAGCAACTCTCGTTTACCACTCGAATCTTCCGAGCACGCGGCCTTCACCTGGAAGATCGTCACATTCGTAACGCCGACGGAAGCGGCTTCTCGGCGTCGATTGTCGATGCTGCCCTCTACGTTGCTGCTAATCACGCGACCTTGGCTGACCAGGGTTCAAGCCTCGTTCTCTACATTCCGAAAATCCAGACGGCGGAAGAAGCCGCGCTGTGGCATGAAATCCTCGGCGGCGTAGAGTCGTCTTTGGGATTGAAGAGCGGAGCGATCAAGACTTATGTCCTGGTCGAGCAGATCGAGGCCTCCTTCCAGCTGATGGAGATTCGGGCTGCGCTCGGGAACCGGTTCGTAGGATTCAACACCGGCCGATGGGACTACATAAACAGCGTGGCTGACGCGATGGCTTGGGATCCGGGCTTCATCCACCCCAACATTGATGCCGTAGTGATGACCTACGGTTACATGCGGAACTACGAGGACCGCGTAAGGCGAGCCACCAACACCCCCGACGAGAAGGGTCAATACTCTCTCTGGCAGGGCGGCATGGAACCCAATATTCCGGTTGGCTCTGCGGCGGGAGTATCCGCGAGCATGAGGAATGCGACCCTCGGCGCCGAACGCGAGCAAAGAGAGGGTGCAAGTGGCAAGTGGGTAGCCCACTGGAAGATGGTACATATCATTCGGCCGGTCTGGGAAAGGGTGGGGCAGGCGAACCAAGCGGGCCGCTCATTCCCGCCCCTGTCCTACACGGATGCCGATGCCGATGGTTTGGTGCTTCTCGAGCCGGCTCCGCGGACGATCCGGGGGGCTCGGGACCTGATCAGCGTGGCCCTCCAGTACGGCAACGCATTCGAACAGGGATTCCAGGCGGCAGCACTCAAACCCGCGGACTTCTTCGGCGACGACGACGTTCTCTACCTGATGGAAGATATGGCGACAGGAGAGATCCGCCTCAGCATCCTTTGGGAATGGCTGCACAAGAAGGCGACTCTCACGGCGGCTGACCAGGGAGCCGGCGCCGAGAAAGGCGATCCGTTCACCGAACAGATTTTCTCGCGGCTAATCACTGAGGAGTTCTCGAAGCTTCAGCGAGCACGGAATGTCGACGTTCATGACGACTCCAAGTTCACGACGCTGCCCGTCTCCCGCATTGTTGTCGACGACTATGTGAGATGCAGTCAGAAGGCCCCGTGGATGGTTGATCTGCTCAACGTCAACCTGACCGTCGAGGACGAGGAAACGGCGAGGCAACGGACACGCGGATTTCTGGACTTGTTTTCCAAGCAGGGCATTCGCATCACGAAGAATGTCGATTTCGTGTCCGTGTAGTGTCTGCCAAGACCCCATCGATCCTGACCTCAGCACGTTGGTTGGTTGCGCTAGAACGATAGCCCGAACCACCTGCTTGGACCATCGTCTGTTCGGGACAAGTTGCGTCTGAAGCTCGGAACCAATCTACACGAATTCCTATCGACAACAGATTGTTGGCAACCATGACCTGGTAGCGTGCGTGCCGAGCACCTCAGGTGCATCGGAGGATCAGCACACCGCTGTTCTCAGCTGGGTGGGCGCTTGGGCGGGACAGCAGCACACGCGGCTAACGACCCTTGGGCTCTCTTGGGCTGTTGGGTGCGCGAACACCCATTACTCTCTCATTCTCTTACTGCCAAGAGGTCGGCCTGGCCCGGTTCCCCCCTTCCCCAGCCCCTTTCCGGGCGCTCCCCATACTTTGGATGAGAGAGCATTGGCAGTTCTCAGTTACCACACGTCCCCGTGAATGGCTCCCTGCTCGGCGCAGTTCGCCGCGGCCTGATCCAGCGCGAGCCGATCCCCCGCGTCTTCGTCTACCTCTCCGCCAATGCGCAAGCGGCCCACTCCCGGCGCACGGTTCGCCTAAACAGCATGGGCCCCGCCTCGGACCTCGAACCCTGGAAGGTCATCCACGTCCTGCCGGCCCTGCTGCGGCACCCCAACACGCCCCCTGCCCACCTGGCCCGCCTCCTGCGCGGCCACTCCCCTCCCATCCGCCTGCCGCACATCACCGCTGGGTTGGCCGAGTTCGACCTCGGGCTGCTCCTCGAATAAGGGGGCCTGCACACTCCTGAGCTTGCTCCTGTTGGGTCGTCCCCGCCGAGCAACCGCGGCAGACTGTCAGCGATCCATGCTCACGACGTGCACTGGCGTGGGCACGGCAGACCGCGCCACCTCGACGAGGTGGGCGTGATGTGTGAAGAAGATCACTTGGCACCGGCTTGCCAAGGACGCCAGCACCCGGAGCCCCGCTGCGGCACGGCTGTCGTCGAAGTTGACGAACAGGTCGTCGGCCACGAACGGCATCGGCTCTGCCGTCTGCAGGTAGTCCTCCAGCGCAGCGATGCGCAGCGCCAGGTACAGCTGGTCGGCCGACCCGTCGCTCATCCCTTCCATGGGAACCCTCTCCCCGGAGTCGCGGCGGCCCACTAGGCACGCTTCGTCCTTTTCGTTGAGGTCGATCTCCAGATTGTCGAAGGACCCTAACGTCAGCTCGGAAAAGAGCCGTCCCGCCCGTTTGAGCATGGGTCCCTGCTTCTTCGTCCGGTAGCGCTCGATGGCCCATCGCAGCAGGCAGGTCGCTGCTCGGATCTGCACGTAGCGTTCGCCCACCTCCGCAATCTCGGCGAGGGCCTCCTGACGGGCTGCCTCGGCTAGGACGGCCGCGTCGCTGCCGCCCACTCTCTTGAACGCCTTGGCGGCTTCGGCGCGCCGGATCGCTGCCTGTTCGAAGGCCTTTTGCTTCTCTTCTAGTTCCATCCGCAGCACCCGCTCGCGCGGACGCAAGTGGTCCAGTGCGACCGAATCGCACTCGCTCCTCAGAACGTCCAGGGGCAGGCCGTCGCCTCCTTCACGGATCTCGATCACCGCAATCTTCCGGGCCGCCGCCAGCTCGCGGTGCCGATCAGCCTTGCGGATCTCCGCACGAAGCCCGTCGACGTTCTTCACTCCGGCGGCTTCTCGCAGTCGGCGGATCTTGTCGGCGGCCACGCGGTCTTCAGCTTGGAGGTCGTGGATGCGCTGTTCGATGACGCGGATGTTACGGTCCGTCTCCTCCGCCCTTTTCTTCGCCTCCCGCGCCTCCTCCAGCTTCCTCTCCATCTGCTGGCTGGTGTCGCGCGCTCCTCGCTCCGACAGGGGAGCCCCGATCGCCTCGGCAACTTCGGTGACTCGGGTGTCGAAGCGCCTAAGGTCCCGCCGGATCTTGTCGATGCGATCTACGCGGAGTTCCCTAGCCTTGCTGTTGACTTCCCGCATGGCACCGATATCCCCGATTCGTGCCAGTGCCTCCGGAGCCTTGGCGGCCAGATCTATGCCCAGCCGCTGTGCGCACTCCAGCCAATCGTGGCGCGCTCGTCGCGCGGCCGCTTCCTTTTCCTGTAGGACGCCGAGCTTCGCCCGGTGCGCGGTCTTGGCAGTTCGCAGTTCCCTCTGCAGGTGCTGGATTGCTTCGGCCTCTCGGTCATGCTGGCGCAGACAGCCTTCCGCGAACTCGAGGATTTCCCCCAAGCGCCGGCCCTCCAGCCGCCTCGCGTCCGCCCCCGAACGCTTCAGTTCCTCCAGCACGGCCTGCGACGACTCCTGCTCCCGATCCTTCAGGAGGTCCAGCCTGTTGCGCGCCTTTTCCCACCGCAGGACGGCGGCTTGCAGACTTCCGTAATGCCCGATCCATTCCAGCATCTGCAGCGGGTCGCCCGGCTCAAACGGAGCCTGCGACCACTCGCCTCGCCACTTTCCGCGAAGTTGCGCCTCCTCCTTTGAGAGGTCGGCCAACTCCTGACGAATCTGCCCTATCTCCTCGATCGTCTCGTCCACCGCGCGGTCAGCCTCGGCCAGCCTGGCGACTCCGTGGGCCGTATCGAAGCGCCGATCTCCGACCTCGTCCGCTTGCCTGATGGCGTCTTGGAAGCGAGACGCGGCAGCGGCCGCGTCGAGCTCAGGCGCGGAGCCGGTCGCAGCCACCCCGCTCTTGGCGAGGATCCATCGGCGGATCCGTCCCCAGAGCAGGTCCCTCTCCCGCCGGGCGGCCTCGAGATCTTCCTTGCGGACCGGGTTTTCTTCGGCGAGAATGCGCTCGCGGGCCCGCTCTCGCTTCGCTAGGTCTCGGTGCTTGGCCGCCGAAGCAGCCCGCAGGGAGCGCCGGTCGGTCTCGAGGCGCACCCACTGGTCCCGGTACAGCTGGACCCGTTCCAGGGCCGGCGATCCGACGGCGTGGATCTCGTCGACCCGTTCCGGACGCGGATCCAGCCCTTGGAACAGGCGGGCCACCTCGGTCTTGGCGGCGCTCGATTCCAGGTGTGCCGAGTCGATGCTGGCGGCGAGGGTGCCTCTGGATTTGCGGACGTGCACCAGGGTGGAGCGGAGCGTCTCCACGTCTTTGGCTTCGCCGTGTCCTGCAAGTCTGGTCCGCAGCCTGGCCAGTTGCTCATCCGCCTCCTCCAGCCCTTGGCGCGCCGCGTCGCCTTCGGCTGACCGGTCCCTCCAAGCGCCGACGAGCCCTCTGGCCTGCTCGAGCTGCGCGCGATCGGGCAAGCGTGCCGCGATCGCTCTCGCCCCTTCTTCTGCCCAGCCGATGCTGGCGGCCATTACCTCGAGTTCGCGTTCCCTGCGCTGCAGGCGATGCTGCAGCCTCGGCAGGTCTCCCCGAGCCTTGTCGACGCTGATGCGTTCCTTGTATAACTGCTTGACGTCCGCTGCGTGCGACAGCACAGCGGAATCCCATTGGACCGTGGCCCTCTCAGCCTGTGCGTCTTCTAGGCTGCGTCGGATCTCCCCGATCCGCAGGCGGGCGTTCTGCTGGACTTCCTCAGCGTCGGCCAGCACCGTCGCCGCGTTCTGGGGTATGTCCTTTACCGGCCCGACTGACGCTAGGTCAGCCTCCGTGCGCTTGAGATCAGCGACGCTCTTCGCGATCCGCCGGATTCTAGAGATCCGATGGATCTCCGACTCCAAGGCAGAGGTCTCCTCCGACAGCTTCTCGTACTCGTCCCTTGTCTTGGAGCTCTCCCGCCTCAGGGCATTCCAGCGCGTAGCGCTCACACTGTGCTCCCGCTTGCGGGCTTCGGCGTCCTGAAGCTTGGCAAGCGCGACGAAATACGCCTTGTTCGCGGACTTTCTGGGGCCCCACAGGCCATTCGCGTCAGCGTCGAGCTCCGTGAGCCGTTTCTGCAGGTCTTGGATCCCGGAGCCGGCTGAGAACAGCTTGCGGCCAGCATCGTCGCCTCCTCCCTCCAAGATCTGTTGGCCACCTTTGCGGAGCCGCTCTTGGTCCAGGCTGAACATTCGCTCGAAGAATGCGCGGTCAACCCCGTTCAGGAACGGAGCTAGGGCACGCTCGCCCTGCGGCAGTGGACCGCCGTCCGGCAGCAGCACCGTCTTGCGGAGCCCCTTGCGCCTCAGGAACTCCAGCCGGTTGCCGTCGGTCTCCACCACGGCACCGAGGCGCATCCGGGCGTACTCGTGCACGAAGTTGAGGCTGCTGCGGGTGGGGATCCCAAAGAGCAGGTCCCCCAGCGCGGTCCGCACGGTCGACTTGCCGGCCTCGTTCGGCCCGGTGACGATGTGCAGGTCCGGCTTGGAGGACGGGAGATCGACGGCTACGTCGGTGAAGCGCCCGAAGCGCACTAGGTCAAGGCGTCGGATTCGCAATCTCGTTCACCGGTCGTCCAGCAGCCGGGCGAGCGCATACGGCCTTGCAAGTTCGACGATCGCTTCCATGTCAGCCGCCGCCGCGCTCGCCAGCAGCGGGCTCTCGGCACTGTCCCGCACTTCGTGGGGAAGCCTCGCCACGAATGTTTGGAGGCGACTGCGAAGCTCGGCGATCAGGCCTTCGTCCGAACGGGCGTCCTCTAGGCTGCCCATCGCTTCCACAAGCGAGGGATCCAGCTTCTTGCCCCTGGGAAGCCGCGTGCTGGCGGCGATCTTCTCCACCCACGCCGTTTCCTCCCCAAGGCCCAGGGCGCTCGCCCGGGCCTGGGCCAGCAACTCTTCCCTCGCCGCCAGGACGGCGTGATGCGCGGCCGTTCGTCCTGTGACCTCGATGCGGCATGCCAGCAGGCGCCCGTCGGCCTGTTCCCCGACAGCTCGCTCGACGCAAGCGCGGACCTCGGAATGCACGTCTGCCAATGTCTCGCAGTCATCGACCGCGCAGCGGAGCAACTCCCAGCGGACCACGTCCAGAGCCATGTGCTCTACGGCCCGTACGGCGCCGTCCTCGACCGTTACCAGCATTGCGCCCCGGGGCCCGGTCTCACGGATGTGCCGCCCCTGCACGTTCCCGGAGTAGACCACGTGGGGCCTCTCGTGCAGCACCTGCGGCTTATGGATGTGGCCCAGCGCCCAGTAGTCGTAGCCCTTGTCCCTTAGCTCCGGTAGCGTGCAGGGCGCGTATGGGGCGTGGTCTTCCGCCCCGGCAAGGCCCGTGTGAAGCAGGCCGATGTTGAACGCGCCGCGCACCGGCGGCGGGTAGGACTTGGCCAGGTTGTCCCGGACGTCCCGGGTCCTGAATCCCTGGCCGTGCAGCGCCACGCCAATCTTCTCCAGCAGTAAGGTCTCCGGTGTCCGGGTGGACAGGACATTGACGTTGTCGGGCAATCGCAGGCTTCGAGTGATTGTGCTTTGCGCATCGTGGTTGCCGTAGATCAGGAATGCCGGGATTCCCGCCTGCCGCAGCCTTCCCATCTGTCCCACGAATCGGAGGCCAGTCTGGTAGTCCCGCCAGTCGCCGTCGTAGAGGTCGCCCGAAATCACCAGGAATGCGGCCTCTTCCTGAATCGTGCGGCTGACCAGGTTCCGGAATGCCTCACCTGTCGCCGAGCGGATCCGCTCGGCCGTAGCACCCTCGACCTTGGCGAGCCCCTTCAGCGGGCTGTCAAGGTGCACGTCTGCGGAGTGCACGAAGCGGAAGGAAGCCATTTGGATCAGCTTGGCAGTGTCCGCGTTGGCGGCCACTCGTGCCGCCGGCGCCTCCGACCGCAGGCGGCTCGGCGGTACTCCATGCCCAGTCCCGACAGAATCGCAAATCCGCGTCGCCCGACGCAATCTTGGCGCGGGGCGGGCAATCCCCGCTCCAGTGCCCTCAGAACATTCGCTCCGCCGGTCGCAATGTCCCGAAGGAGCCGACGTTGGCGATGGCCAGGCTCACCCGAATCTGGTTGTCGCTGCGGGCGTTGCCGATCGAGAGCCTGCGCAGCTCTACGCTGAAGCCGCAGCAGTCCGTGTTGTAGGTCAGCTGAGAGACGGCGTAAAGGAAGATACCCTGCCTGTAGTCGTAGACGTTCTGCAACGTTGCGTTCCAGCCACGCCGGTTGTAGTCGCCGTATCGTACCCCCATCAGCAGCTGGTTGCTGGCGGGGCTCAACGATTCCGGGACGCGGACCGCCCGGTGGCCGGCCATTAAGTGGATTTTCTCGCTGACCTGAACGGAAGCGTCCGCGGTCGTGTTGACGATCCGGCTGTGCAGGGGATCGTAGTCGTACCGCCAACGGACGTTCCAGCGCCACCCCGGGGACAACATGAGGGACGCCGCCACGGGCGAGTAGCGCCGCTCACCGCTGAGGAAGGCGAACGGCGAGAAGCCCAGCGAGGATCGCAGGACGTTCCGGCGGCCTGGCACGACCGCCCCGCCGAAGGCCGGCTCGAGGTAGCGTCGCTGCCAAACTTCGAGAGTGGCCACTTCGCGCACCTGCCCGGTCGAGTCGTTCTTGCTGTACAGCCGGTTCGTCACCGAGAACTCCGCCTCATTGGTGTTGTGCACCAAGTCCTTCGAGTCGAAGCGGATCGTGCTGTCGAAGTCTTCGATCCCCCGGGTGTAGCGGTATTCCATCCGCGACTCGATGACATGCTTGAGCCGATCGCCCAAGAACGACGGCGCGCGGAAGACGCGCTCCACAGAAGGCGCGTTCACCACAACCGAGACCTCTCCAGTCCGACGGTAGAGATTCTTGCCGGCGAGCCCAGTCGGCGTGCGGCGCTGTCCATACGCCATTGCCCGGGCGCCCAGCGTGGGCGTGATGGTGAAGCCCTTCAGGGAAAGCCGGCTTGAGACTCGAGGGAAGAACATTCCGCGCTGCACAAATCGCCGCGTCTGGAAGGTCCGCTGAGTGCGGCTGATCAGGTCGAGAGAGGAGTCGAAGCTGAACCACAGCGGGACCGACTTGGGCCCGAAGCGGCGCTGGCGACCGTTGAACTCGATCGCGGGAAGCTTGCGGATGACGATGTTGTTGGCTCTCTCGACGCTCTGGAACTGTTCGCTTCTGAGGAGCGAAGCGTTGAACGAGTACCCGTTGAAGTTGTTGGAGAGGAAGCCGATCGACCGGATCTGGGAGAAGACGGCCTCTTCGTAGGTCTGCGTGAACGCCTGCCGGAACTCGAGCGAGCTCAGGTAGTGCAGGTCGGCGACCCCCCGCCAGCCGTCTCCGAACTCGACTTGGCCCTTCATGTCGAAGGAGTTGCCGCCCTGCTTGAGCCGGGATCCGTCGTCGAGCTCCCTCCCGCGGTCGCGCACGTCGAAGAAGACCGCGTCAAAGCTGGACTTTTCGGTCGGGCGCCCCCGCAGGCTGGCGTTGGAAGCCACGCCCCTCGAGGTGTACAGCGTAGCGCCGACCGTTGCGTCGTAGCTACGGTTGATCGCCCAGTAGTACGACTGGCCCAGGATCCGCCCGAATCGGGAGCTGTTGCCCAGCGTTGGCGTCAAGAAACCGCTCTGACGAGGCATCCGCTTGAGCGACTTGCGGAAGTAGGGGACGTACAGCAGGGGAATCCCACGAAGGCGCAGCAGCCCGCCCCGCACTTTCGCCGACCGTCCGGGGACGATCTCCGCCCGGTTGGCACTGAGCGTCCACCAGGGGGCACGCGGGTCGCAATTGGTCAGCGTTCCGCCATGGATGGAGTAGTGCTCGCCCGCCTTGAGCACTACCGGCGCCTCAAACAGGAAGGGATTGTCCGTCGTCAGTAGCCGGGCGCCGCCTTGGCTCGCGGTTGTTGCTCGACCGCGGGCCTTGTAGAACGTGCCGACTTCGGTCTTGAGGTTGTAGGAGGCCTTCTCGGCCCGAACATCCTGCTCGCCGTCGAGCGTGCGGTAGTGCACACCTCCGGTCGCATCGACCTGTCCGCTCTCCTCGTCGTAGCGCACTTCGTCGGCGGTGACGACGACCCTTCCGTAGCGCAGTTCGACGTCGCCTCTTGCGACCCGTAGGGTCCCCTCGCTCCGTTGGACGTGTGCGCGGACCTCTACGATGCCGCGGTCCGGTCGGTCCGCAGCAGCAACCGAGGGCTGTTGTGCGAGAACGCCGGGAGGCATCCCGATGATCAAGCCCAGCAGGCTTCCGGCCGCGAGGCAGCCCCAAAGTGCCTCGGCCCTCGCTGCGCGCTGGCGCGGCGGGGCACGTCGGGCGGGCACTCCTGCAAGTCTACCGCCTGCTGCGGCTGCCCCGAACCCTTCGGCGGGCAGCGCGGCACGGACCGAGGGTCGTGTATATTGCAGGCATCGGCGTCGCCTGAGCCCGCGATGAGGGCTGGTTAGGGCGCGCCCAGCGGAACCATGTCGGCACAATCTTCGCGACGCACCTTTCTCGCCCAGGCCACCGTCGCACCGGCGATGGCGGCACCCGCCTCGTCGAGAGTCTTGGGCGCCAATGACCGGATCAACATCGGCATGATCGGGGTCGGCTCGAAGGGCCGCGGCCACTTGCGGCTGCTGGGAGCGCGTGCCGAGTCCGCTGACGATGTGCGGATCGCGGCTGTGAGCGACGTCTACCTGCTGCGTCTCGAGGAGGCGCTGACACAGGCCGGTCTCACGGCAGCGGACGGCTACGTCGACTACCGAGATCTCCTTGCCAGAGCGGACATAGACGCCGTCTGGATCTCCACGCCCGACCACTGGCACGCCGCCATGGCCCTTGACGCGCTAGAAGCCGGGAAGGACGTTTACCTCGAAAAACCGATGACGTACACGGTTGAAGAGGCTCGCACGCTGGCCGCGAAGGTGAGGACTAACGGTCGCGTGCTGCAGGTCGGAAGCCAGCATGTCTCGGACCGGCGATACCACGAGGCCAAGAGGGTCATTGATGAGGGCTGGATCGGCCCGGTCCTGTGGGCGCAGAACACGTACTGCCGGAATTCGCTCTACGGTGAGTGGAATTACACGGTCGATGGGGAGGGTACTTCAGAGAACATCGACTGGGACCGATTCTTGGGCACGGCACCGGCGAGGCCGTTCAGCGCTGAGCGCTTCTTCCGTTGGAGGAAATACTGGGACTATTCGGGAGGCATCGCGACCGATCTCTTCTACCACCGACTGGCTCCGCTAATGCTGATGATGGGCAGGCAGTTTCCCAGACGGGTCAGTGCCCACGGCGGGATCTATGTGCACCGAGACCGGGAGGTCCCGGACACCTACGCCACTCTGATCGAGTACGACGGCTACTTCGTCAATCTCGCTTCCTCAATGGCCTCGTCCGCCGGCAACACCGGGATGCCAACGATGGTCTATGGCCACGAGGGTGCGATTTCCTTCCTTCCCGGAGCGATAGAGGTGCGCCCTGAGTACCAGTTCGTGGCGAAGTTCAAGCAGGCCACCGGGGCCGATGTCCTGCGCGTGGAAGTGGAGCAGGGGAATGTCAGTGCCGACCACGTCGCGAACTTCCTGGAATGCATCCGCAGCCGCCAGAGACCTGCCTTCGACGCGCACTTCGGCTACCAGGCCATGACCGCGATCCGGCTGGGAGTCGATTCCTACCGCAGCGGGCGCATGATTGCATTCGACCCGGACACCCAGCGGGTGCTGGCTGCCCCGGGGCTGCGCCCCGGATTCGAGGGGACGGGGAAGAACGTGGACGAGCCGCCCCGCAGGCCGCCTAGAACCACTGCTCGGGGCTGAGCGGACTCTGCTAGGGTCTTGAGATGCAACCACGCAGATTGGCCACGGTGTGCCTGCTGCTCGCGGCGGCGGTCGCTGCCCAAGACAGGCCAAACGTTCTGTTCATCGCCACCGATGACATGAACAATGACCTCGGGACCTACGGGCATCCCGTGGTCAAGACCCCGAACTTCGAACGCTTGGCGGCGCTCGGGATCCGTTTCGACCGCGCCTATTGCAACTACCCGGTCTGCAATCCGAGCAGGGCGTCGCTCATGACCGGCCTCTATCCCGACCAAACCGGGGTGCGCAACAACGCGGTCTTCTTCCGCGACACGATTCCCTCCGTAGAGACCCTGCCGCAGATGTTTCGAGACGCGGGTTACTTCGTCGCCCGGGTCGGCAAGATCTACCACTACGGCGTGCCGACCCAGATCGGCGAGAGCGGGCTCGACGACCCGGCTTCTTGGGAGGAGACCGTCAATCCCCGCGGCCGTGACAAGTGGGAAGAGGACCGAATCCACAGCATCGATCCGATCACCGGGAACCTGGGGGGAACCCTCAGCTGGATGGCCCAGGACGGCACTGACGAGGAGCAGACCGACGGTATCGGCACGACCGCGGCGATCGAGCTCCTCGAGAGGGAACGCGACAGACCCTTCTTCCTGGCCTTGGGCTACTACCGTCCGCACACGCCTTATGTAGCCCCGAAGCGGTACTTCCTGCAGTACCCGCTGCACATGGTCCGGTTGCCCGTGGAGCCGTTGGACGACCTGGTGGACATCCCGCCTGCGGCCTGGGTGGACCGCCCGTTCCAGCTGAACCTCCCGAAGCGGCAGCAGCGGCAGGCGATTCGCGCCTACTACGCCGCCATCACATTCGTGGACGCCCAGCTCGGGCGCCTTCTGGACGCCGTGGAAAGGCTCGACCTGGCGGAGAGCACGGTGATCGTGTTCTGGTCCGACCACGGCTACCACATGGGCGAGCACAGGCTGTGGCAGAAGACGACGCTGTTCGAGAACTCGGCTCGCGTGCCGTTCTTCATCGCCTCGCCCGCCCACCGCCGGAACGCCGGGCGAGGGACGCAGTCGCTGGCAGAGCTGGTGGATGTCTATCCCACATTGGCAGAACTGTGCGGTCTCGAGCCTCCGGGACACTTGGCGGGAAGGAGCTTGGTGCCGATCCTCGAAGATCCGCAGGCGACGGTGAGGGACTCCGCGCTGACCACGTTCGATACCCACGACCGCGTCAACGCAAGGCGGCCTCTAAGGCCGAGGGCGGTCGGCTACACGGTCCGCACACAGCGGTGGCGGTATACAGAGTGGGGCCCGGAAGGCGCCGAAGGCTTGGAACTGTACGACCACCTTACCGATCCCAAGGAGTACGTCAACCTCGCACGCGCGCCGAGTGAGAGTGGAACCGTGCGTAGGCTCAAGCAGCTGCTTCGTGACCGCGTGGAAGAGGCTACCGCTCCGCCACGGCTTTGACTCAGGCCAGACCTGCCGCGAGAGCGGGGCGTTCCCGGCAGCCTGTGCTATATCTTGGCCTGCCGATATCTCGGGCACAGGGGGTGGACTGTATGGTTCCGACGAGTGGGTCAATCAGCCGCAGGGGCTTTGTGGCGACTGTCGCCGCCATGGCGGGCACGAGTGTGGCCATAGGGGCGGAGGAGGGCTTCTCGCCGCTGTTCAACGGCAAGGACTTGTCCGGCTGGGACGGGGATCCATTCCTCTGGAAGGTCGAAGACGGGATGGTGATCGGGCGCTCTCCGGGAATCGCGTACAACGATTTTCTGACCACCAAGGATTCTTACTCGGACTTCGTTTTGCGGTTCCAGGTCCTCTTGGTCGACAACATCGGCAACAGCGGCGTCCAGGTGCGCAGCAAGCGGGTCCCCGGATCGATGGAAATGATTGGCTATCAGGCCGACATCGGGCCTTCTTGGTGGGGAAACCTCTACGACGAGTCGCGTCGGCGGGTGACGCTCGCCGCGCCGCCGGACGGGACGATCGAGCGGGCGCTCAAGCCCAACGGCTGGAACGACTACGAGGTCGAAGCCTTAGGGAGACGGATCGTACTGCGGCTCAACGGCATCGTCACCGTCGACTACACCGAGGAAGATGAGGCCATTGAGCAGAGCGGCCTGATTGGGCTGCAGGTGCATTCGGGGCCTCCTCTGGAGGTGCGTTTCCGCAACATCCGCATCAAGGTCGCGTAGCGTCACGAATAGCGGGGACGGCGACTTCTTCGAGGTCGTATCAAGGGCTGTCTGGGCGGCCCTCGCTTGAGGGCATTCAGGCCATTCGGGCCTTCTTGGCCGCGATGGGTCCGATGATCGGCAGCAGCGTCCTCTCGCCTCGCCATGCCCCCAGAGCGGCCAAGACCCACATCACGAGGATGGCGAGTTGCGTCAGCGCCCCGAGCAGGAGGTCGAACGGGAGCAAGAAGGCGAACACCGGAGAGAGCACCGCAATGATCAGTGCCGTCGCTGCCAGCAGCAAGCACTGGTAGCTGTGGAAGCGCAGGAACTCGTGGCGCGAGTAGGGCTCGAAGATCAGAAGCGCGATGGCAGGGACTGGCGTGAAATACGCGAACGCTGCCAGCTGATTCTCGGTGAACCCGCTATCGCCCACCCCCGACATCGGCCCCGCTGCCCCAGTCTTAGTGCCGCAGCGACCGCAGAACTGCTCTGTTCCCAACCGCGCACCGCATTGCACACAGTAAGGCATCTCGGGGCGGTGATGGCCAGCCCCATGATATATCTTCGGGACATGGAGTGTCTCGTGAGAATCACGGTCAGGCTCGCACCCCGGATCGCGATCGTGGCGTGTGCCTTGGCAACCTCGCCGGCCGGCAGTCAGGGGGTCGAGATAATCGCCCACAGGGGTGCCTCGTTCGACGCGCCGGAGAACACACTTCCGGCCGTTCTGCTGGGGTGGGAACGCGGTGCGGATGCAGTTGAGGTCGACATCCACCTAACCGCTGACGGGAAGGTGGCTGTGTTCCACGACAAGACCACGGAGCGAATCGCTGGGGAGCCGGGCGTTGTGGCCGAGCTATCCTTCGCGCACTTGCGGACGCTCGATGCCGGAGAGTGGAAGGATCCACGCTGGAAGGGCACGCGGATTCCATCCCTCGACGAGGTCTTGGAGACCATCCCTTCGGGCAAGACGCTGGTCGTGGAGATCAAGGGCCCGCTGGCGACGATTGTGCCCCTCGAGCGCGCTTTGAACAATTCGGGGATGCGATCGCGCGTGATGCTAATCGCCTTTGACTACGAGACGATTGTGGCTGCGAAGCAAAGGATGGGCGACCTGCCATGCTACTGGCTGTACGGGCACTCGAGCCGGGAGGATCAAGAGTACGGAGTCCAATCGCCGTCGGATCTGATCGGGCGGGTGGACAGGGCCGGGTTAGACGGCCTGGACGTCCGCCATGACGGTCCTTGGATCGGCGATCTGGCCCGCATGCTTGCGGCGCGCGACAAGGACTTGTACGTCTACACTGTCAACTCCCCCGACAGGGCGCGGGACCTCAGGGATTTGGGAGTGAGGGGGATCACCACAGATCGGCCGGCGTATATCCGAACGGCGGTCAGCGGTCCGTGATCGTGGCATGGCTAGCCCGCTTCGCGATACTCGCGGCCGGGGTCGGCCTGACCCAGGTATCCTTCTCGCCCTTCTGCGATCTCGCATTCGATTGCGGCTGCCGGGCCGTGTGGGCGGGCGCGGATGCCGCGTGCAACATCCACGATCCCTCGCCGCCACACTGCCCGTGGTGCCTCGACGGCGGTTTGTTCGGCACGGCGTCTTTCTTGGTGATCGTCTCACTTCAGGTCGGAATCGCCGTGTGGCCTGGTTTGGGACTCCTTGTCAGAGCGCTGGCGACACTGGTCTCGTTCCCTTTGGCCGGGGCGCTGCTGGCCGCCCTTGCAGGCCTCTGGACCGGATACTGGGCATGAACACCTCGAAGGTCTGAGCGCTTCCAGGTTGACCCAGGAACCGACGAGCCGGTGGTGGTCCGCCCCGGCCATGGGGGCATCAGATGTTGGTCCGCTGCCGATTCTTGTTGGCTGCCAGGCCGATCATCATGACGGCCAAGTGCATCTACGTGCGGGCGGTAACCTAGTAGCCATGCCGATCCGCCATGCCCTCGCCGGACTTGCGCTGCTCGCCCCGCTAGCGGCGGCCGAGCCCGACTGGCACCAAATCAAGGCCGAAGCGCTCGATACTCTTGTCGAGCTTGTTCGTTTGGACACGTCGCAGCCCGACGGCAACGAGATTCTGGCGGCCCGGCTGCTCAAGTCCAAGCTTGACCGGGAAGGTCTGGCGGGCGAGATCTTCGAGTCCGAGCCAGGCAGGGCGAGCCTGGTTGCCAGAGTTCCCGGGAACGGCTCAAAGCGGCCCCTCCTGCTCTTGGGTCACTTGGACGTAGTCGCTGTAGAAAGGGAGGAGTGGTCCTTCGATCCGTTCGAGGGGGCGATCAGGGACGGAATCCTCTACGCCCGCGGGGCCTCCGACGACAAGGGAGTGGTTTCAGGCTCCTTTCACGTGCTGCTTGAGTTGCACCGTCAAAAGGTCCCGCTGGACCGAGACGTGATCTTCCTCGGAGTCGCCGACGAAGAGGCAGGAGGCACACTGGGCATAACCTACATGCTCGAAAGGCACCGCGAGAAGATCGCGGCCGAATATGCCATCAACGAGGCAGGCAAGGGTGTCTTTGACAGATCGTTGGACTACATCCGCTTCGAGATCCAGACTGCGGAAAAGACGCCCCGCCGCATCGACCTTCGGGCCGCTGGCACTTCGGGGCACGGCTCGATCCCCCTTCTCGACAATCCAATCGGAACGCTGGCGCGGGCCGTCGGGAGGCTGTTCGATCACGAAATGCCCCCGCGCCTGAACGAGACGACCCGCGAGTACTTCACACGCCTCGCGCAAATCTCCGAGCCCGATAAGGCAGCGGTGTTCCGGGCGATTCTGTCGGAGGAGCCGAGCCCTGAGGACTACGAGCGCCTTCGCGCCCTCTCGCCGGTCTACCACTCGATGGTGCGCACCTCGATCTCGCCCACCATCCTGCGGGGAGGGTACTTGAAGAATGTGATTCCTTCCGAGGCCCATGCCACAGTGGACATCCGCGCATTGCCCGACGAGGATCCTGAGCGCCTGTTCTCCCTCCTGAAACAGGTCATGGCAGAGCCGGCCGTGGATTTGGTGCCGCATCCTCAGACGCGGCCGTCGCACGACCCGTCCCCGCTCTTGAGCGATGCATTCATGGGCTTCGAGGCCGTCCTGGAGCGGATGTATCCGGGCGTGCCGATCCTTCCCACCATGTCGACCGGGGCGACCGATTCAGCCCAACTGCGGGCCGCCGGGATCCACAGCTACGGGTTCGGCCCGGCTCGCCCCGAGTGGGACTTGGCCAGCGGGATACACGGCAAGGACGAGTACCTGTACGTGGAGCCATTCCAAGACTATGTCGAGATCCTTTGGAACGTTGTCTTGGAAATCGCAGGCTCGGACTAGTCCTCCGTCGAATGACAATCTCGGGGTAGGCGGAGTTGAGCTCTCGGAGGGCGTTGACCAGTTGCGACTGCAACGTGCCGAGCATGCGGTGATTGGCATGCTTAATCTGTTCCTCAGAACTGACTGGCACGCTAATCAGTCACGGACCGCCGAACGCAAGTAGCCAGCTTTCTCCGGCAGTACGGTGCGCGCCAGCGGGGCTGGGTCGAACTACCCGATCTCGCGCAACGTCGCCCCGAACTCGCCAGCATCGCTGCAGTCGATGATCAGATCGCCAATCTCCCACAGCTGGGCGGAGTCGTTGATGCCCTCGATCCGCTTCGCCAGGTCGGTCGCAGCGGCGGCCCCGAATTCTCGCTGCGCCCGACGGCAAAGACCGACCCTTTGATCTTGCAGACCTTCGGCACGGGCCTCGGCACCGCCCTCGGCGCGCAGCTTGGCTCGATATTCTTGGGCGCATGCCTCTATGTACGTCAGCATTCTGCCTGACTCCTGCATCTCTTGCATCGTCTCCGTGTCCTCCAATACGTCCAAATCGACGCCTGTCCGGGCGATCGTGAGCCGCGTCCAGCCCCGCAGCAGCTCCAGCACCTTGCGCTGGTCCCGCGATCCCAGCAGCCTGTCCTGCGCTTCAAGGATAGATTGGACGGCTGCCGGCTCCAAGTCCTTTCCCAGCAACTCGGTCGAGATCATGAGTTCGACGATGTTGTCCTGCGAGAGCGGCTTGCCGGCGTGTTGCGTCACGTCAACCAGCTCGTATCGCATGCCCACGGGCATGCGGGCCACCTCGCGGTCCCGGTCCCTCAGTGCCCGCTTCTCGGTCAGGTCCCACACTGAGCGCTCCGCCCGCCACGGGCTGGCCACGTTGTAGAACACCATCGCCAGAACGGGGGGCAGCCGGTCCGTTTGGCGGACGCGACGCTCCTTCCATGCCTGCTCATGCATGCGTTGCATGTAGCCCTGCACTCGTTATGTGGGGCACAAGGTTATGTAGGGCAGAAGACAGAAAGCCCTAGAGGGCCGCCTTTTTTTCCGATACTGCCTAACATAATATTTCCCCTTCAGATGGCCTTCAGCTGCTCCAGCAGACCCTTCTGCGTCTTCCATCGGGGTTGACCTCCGGCATCATCAGGAGAGGTGGATTTCATCGCCTCTTCCTTCGCTCTCAGGTCGACTTCGGCGTAGATGTTGGTGGTTTCGAGCGATACGTGGCCGAGCCAAGCTCGGATGGTATTGATATCCACGCCGGACTGAAGCAGGTGGCAGGCACAAGTGTGCCGCAATACGTGCGGTGTAACCGTTTTCCCTTCGAGTGTCGGCACGCGGGCTGCGGCCCGCTTCACGAGGTCGATGATGCCATGCCGCGTATAGGATTTGCGGTGCCGGCTCCAAAAGACGGTCCGGCAGTTGGCCGGACGGTTCCGGGACAGAGCGGCGAGCGCTTTCGCGGTTCTTGCCCATAGCGGCGTGACGCGAGTCCTGCCTCCCTTGCCATGGATCGTTGCCCGGGCGGTTTCGCCCGTGCGTTCCGGCAGATGCAGATCCTCCATCTGCAGTCCCGCCGCCTCGGTGGCTCTCGCACCCGTGTTGTAGAGGAACAGCAGGAGGGCATACTCCACCAGCCCGCCTGCGGACCGTCTGTTCGTCCCCGCGATCATGGCTTCCATGTCTTCTGCCGCGAGCCAGGCGATCCGGCGTCGCACCGCTTTCTTGAGTGGAATGGCGCGGATGCTGCCGGCCCATTCGACAAGTGCGACGTCGCGCACCGAAACATAACGGGCGAAGGACCGGATTGCCGAGAGGCGCTGGTTGCGGGTCTGCGCTGAGCAGCCCCGCTCGCTTTCCAAGTGGCCAAGAAAGGCTGTCACACGGTCGGCGGACAGATCCTCGACCTTGAGCCGCTCCACTGGCCTGCCGCAGCGGCTCGCGACGAAGGGCAACAGCAGCGTCAGGCAGTCGCGATAACTCTTCACTGTGTTCACGGCCAAATTGCGCTCGGTCGGAAGATGCTCGATCAGGAAGCGCTTGATCCATGAGCCGAGTACAGGGCTGCGTTCAGGCATCTCGTGTGCTCCGTTTCGCCTGCTGCCCGGCATCCGGGCTTCGTTGTCGTTCGCTGTAGCGTTCGAACCGACAGCCGGCCTCGTCGAGCAATTCCGGGGTCATCGATATGTAGACCTGCGTCGCTGCCACGCTGCCGTGGCCGAGATAGGTCGAGAGCGCCGGCAGGAGGGTTTGAACGTCGGCCCCCTCGCGATACCAAAGGGTCAGGCGGTGGGTGGCGAAGGAGTGGCGAAGCGAATGCAGGCAAGCCCGCCGGCTACCGGGCTTGCTGTTGCTGATCCCGGCTGCGCGAAGCGTCGTGCGAAACGCGTGACTGACGATGGCCTTGCCCAGCGGGGACCCGTCGCGGCAGGCGAGGAAGGCAGACGCTGTTCCCTCGTGGAACGGTCGCAGTGCCCGCGTGGCGGCGTAACGGCGAAGAGTGCCGGCAAGGTCAGCGCCGATCGGCACGAGTCGGCTCTTGTAGAATTTCGAGTCGTTCACCGTGAGGACCGCCGAGTCCAGGTCCACGTCCGCCACGGTCAGTCGCCGCGCTTCCCCGGAGCGCAGCCCGGCGCCGTAGAGCAGGAGCAAGAAGGTCCGGAACGTCTCTGCATCGAGCTTCGGGCAACGTCTGCGTGCACCGCCCGCCGCCTTGAAGAGAAGCCGCAACTCGTCGCGGGTGAAGATGAAGGACGGCGCTGCTGCCGGTGGCCTCGGCTCCTCCTCGCGCGGCGGCATGGGAATGCGGCTCACGTGGCTCCGGCTCAGTGCGAACCTGTAGAATCCGGCAAGCGTGCCATACTTGACCGCACGTGTTCTCGTGAGCGCTCTCTTGCCGGCGAGGAAGCGACGGACTTCATCTTCGGCCACCGTGTCACAGCCCCTTCCCTCACCGATCTGACGGCAGAAAGCATCGAGGGTTTCCGCGCTTGACCGGAATTTCGCGCCGTGCCGACGCTGCCACGCAACATAGCAGTCGACGGCTTCACGCAGTGTCATCGAGCAGCTCCTTGAGGCGGATGTCGGCGACCGGGCGCAGCGAGGCGAGATCGATGGTTGCGTACGCGGCTGTCGCGCTCGGGCTGGAATGGCCGAGGAAATCGCCAACGGTCTTCAGGGCACAGCCCTCGTCGAGCAGCCGCTGTGCTGCCGCGTGACGAAGTGCATGGGCACCCAAGCGCTTGCCGTCAATGCCAACGCGCTTCGCGCGACTGCGGACGATCATCCCTATCGCGCCGCTCTTCAATGGCCTGAGCGGTGCGTGCACCGTCAAGAACAAGGCTCGCTCGCCTCCCGCATCCGGGCGCGCCTTGAGCAGATAGTCCGCCAAGGCATTGCCGATGGAGGGGGTCAGCGGGAAAGTGTCGCTTCGGCCGGTCTTGGGACGGGAAACGCGCAACAAGTTCCGCTCCCAGTCAATGTCCTCGACGCGTAGCGCGCTAACCTCACCAGCCCTGAGCCCGCACGTTGCAAGGATCATCAGCACCGCACGGTCGCGAAGGTCTGCCGCCGTCGAACCCTCAGTCGTGGCGAGCAGCTTCTCCACTTCGTCCCGATCGAACCCCTTGGGTACCGGTCGGTCGGGATGGGCCAATGGCGGCATGACGCACCCGGCGATGCCCGCTCGGCACCAGTTCCGTGTTTCGGCGAAACGGAAAAGACTCCGCAAGCGCCCGGCCGCTTCCCGCGCGGAGGTGCGGCGAAGGCTTCCGGCGGCAATCCGCTCCGCAAGGTATGCGTCGACATCACGGATCGTGATGTCGGCAAGCATCAGATCCCGGCGTGCTGCCCAAGCGAAGAAACGGTTGCTCTCGTAAAGGCAGTTGCCAACGGTCGCTTCAGACAGCCCCCGCTCGTCCCGCATCCAGGCCGCGTGGGCCTCTACATATCGGACGTGCGGATGGGTGTCGCGGGGAGGTTCGTCCAGCCAGCCAAGGAAACGGAGCCAGCGGAGGGAATGACGTCGAAACTCTGCCGCAGAAGTCTCCGGAAGGCTCCGGCACCACTCCTGAACGGACCTCTCAACAATCGCCAACCGGATCGGGATGTCAGCATCAGGCAGGCTCAGCAACTCCATGAGAACAAGCTGGGCACGTGCGACCCGGCGTGCGACCTCCACAACGGCACCTGAGGCAACTACAGAGCGCAGGTATCGCTCCCGGTCCTCAAACAGCGGCGCACGCCGATATTTCGCGATCGTCGCAGGGTCCTTGTATAGGTTCTCGAACATGCCTCATCTCCTGAAGGCATGGAGATCACACCATGTCCGACACTCCAGCCCCCGAATATTATGTTAGGCAGTATTGGGAAAAAAGGCGGCCCTCTAGGGCTTTCTGTCTTCTGCCCTACATAACCTTGTGCCCCACATAACGAAGAGGATTTTTTGGTCGGCGGCGCGGCAGACGGCGGCCGGGAGTTAGAG
>JAPPMC010000167.1 GCA_028819235.1 Bryobacterales bacterium | reverse complement strand
AGGCGAGGCGAGGGATGCCGCTGGCTTGGGGCAAGATCAGGAAACGGGACTGGTTTAAGACGAGAAACAGTCGCTGGCGACGCTGGAGGCTGGTCCAGCCGATCCAGCGGTCACGGGCACCGCAGTGCAGTGCAGCGGCGTGCCAGCCGAGCAGGGCCAGCCAGCGCTCGCCGTGCACAGCGACCTGTCGCAGGCGATTGCCGCAGTAGTTGCGGAAGCCGAGATAGTGGTGGGTGCGCATCAAGGCGTCGAAGCGCGGCTCCTCGTCGGGTCGCACGGACCGCACCTGAACCTCGCGCAGTGGGATCGGGCTGTGCTCCACTCCCTCTCTAATAGCAAAACCGAGGCCCTCTTGTCCACCCCTCTCTCAACCGTCGCTCAGACATCGCCCGATCCATTTAACATTGAAAGCCCCTGCCATCGCAAGGGCAACACCTTCGCGACTCCCGGCAAGGTTTGGCCAGCAAAACTCGGCAGGGTGTCCTCTGTTTCCGCTGCGGCACTCGCGCGATGCCTTGGGCAGCACGGGAGGCACCCCGGCTGTGCGCACCCGCCGAGACCGGTTTCTGCGTGCCAGCTTGTTTTGGCGTATCGGCCTTAGAGGAGTACGCTCATACGGGTTAACTTCAACCACGTCCTAGGCGCGGTGGAGGCGGAGCTCGATGGGCTCTTGCTGCAGACCCCGCCGCTGCAGGGCACTAGGTGCCGGAGCACGGGGCACGCAGTCCGTAGCGGGAGCGGCCCGACTGATCCCTACCCAAGGTGGTCCCACCGCCGGAGCACGAAGAGGAAGTTGCCCGAGCCACAGGCAGGGTCCAGCACTGCGAAGGCCCGCAGTCGTTCGAGAAACGCGCCCAGCGCATTCTTCGCACGTCTCCGCTGCCGCGTCGCCGCACCCTTCGATTTCGCCGCGTCTGCCCGCTTCAAGCTGTCGGCGATCCGGCTCTTCACGGTCTCCCACTGCGCCAGCAAGGGATGAACGATGACCGGATCGATGATCCGCTTGATCTTGTCCCGGTCCGTGTAGTGCGCCCCGAGTTGGGAACGCTTGTTCGGGTCGAGCCCCCGCTCGAACAGTGTGCCGAGGATCGAGGGGTCGATGCTCGACCAGTCAAGGCCACACGCTTCCAAAGTCGTTTGAATCTGCTCCTTGTCCATGGGGAGGGCGGTGTCGTCATCGAAGAGCCCGCCGTTGAACCAATCCACGTCCTCGAAGCCGACCTCGCCGCCCGTGGACATCGCCCCGAACAACTTCCGGGCCAAGCCCGCAAACTTTTCCGGCCTCCGCCGCGCCCGCGTCACCATCCGAGTGAACATCTCGTTTGGGAGCAGTCCTACATCCTCGGCGAACATGCAGAACACGAGGCGGTTCACGAAGTGCGCCACGTCGTCGGGATCGTGGCCCTGGTCGCGGAGCGACTGAGCCAGCAATGCGAAATGCCTCGCGGCGCGCTCCGTCAGCGTCTGACGGGTCTCGCCCGGCCGCAGCCGCTCCGGGTCGGACATGGCCCACTTGAGCTTGTCGCGGGCTGAGCCGTCCACGAGATCGTCAAGCTCGAACTCGTGCGTCTCGCTGACCGAGTTGGTCCAGTTCGTCCGGATCCGGAACCGGCGCATATCCGAGACGATCAGAAGCGGAGGGTTCTCCAGCGCAAGCGCGTACTGTCTGAGCTGGTTGAACGCGGAGTCGAGGTTTGCGTGCCTCCCCTTGTACTCCCAAGCGAAATGGTGCCGCTTCCACACGTCGGCCCAGCCTTGGCCGCCTGTGTCCTTGAGCGCGCCGCGCTCGAAGCAGTAGTGGTTTCCCTTGGGGTCAGCCTCCGCCGGTGTCGGCTCGCCGAGCAGACGGCACAGGTCGATGAAGTGCTCCTGCGCCGCAGAGCGTTCCTTCAGCTCAGAGGCGTGCCACTTCGCAATGAACTCGTTTGGGGTCACCGGCTTTCCTGGGTCAAGGGCCTCACCGCGGGCTACGTTTCCAGTCTCACTCGAAATGCAACTTGGCGAACGGAGCGGTGCCGCCCACACTGCCAACGGACTCGTCCATTTCCAAAAACGTCCGAGCGGGCACAGCCTCTACCGTAGTCTCAACGCCAGAGGGCCAGCGCACGGTTACCGTGGCGGACTCGGCATCACCCAATCCGAAATGCAGCCGGAAGTCACCCTGGGAGAGATAGCTGCCGCCGCTGCGGACCTCAGACACGAGAATCCTACCGTCGACCGCGACCGCGACGCGCGCTCCGATCGCGTCGCCACCCGAATGTGAGAGCACGCGAACGACCAGCCAATTCCCCTGCCCTTCTGCACGGTTTTCTAGCAGAGACGGCGCCTGTCCGATATTCGCGACCACGATCTCCAGATCGCCGTCGTTGTCGAGGTCTCCAACCGCCGAACCCCTCGACGGATGGCTGGCGGCAATTCCGGGGCCGGCAATATCCGAGAGAGGGTGATAGCTACCACCACCCAGATTCCAGAACAGCTGGCGGGGCTGGGCAAACGTCTCCCCGCTCTCCCCCCTCTCTACGCCGGGTGCGACATGGCCGTTCGCCACGAAGATGTCCGGCCAGCCGTCCCGGTCGAAGTCTAGGAATTCGGCACCCCAGCCGACGAATCGAGCAACAGTCCCCAAACCCGACCGCACTGTGCTGTCCCGGAACTGCCCGCCACCCCGATTCCGGTACAGCGTGTTGGTGTCGCCCGCAAAGTTGGTCTGAAACACGTCTAGCGAACCGTCCCCATCTGCGTCGGCCACCGCGACGCCCATGCCGGCCTGCTCGCGCCCGTTCTCGTCATAAGCAGCTCCGGCGAGCAGGGCCGTCTCAACAAACGAGCCGTCCCCTCCATTCCGGAAGTAGAGGTTGGCGGTGGAGTCGCACGCCACAAACACATCCGTCCAACCATCCCGGTCGAAGTCGGCCGCAGCGACGCCAAGGCCATGGTGACGCGGTGCAGTCTTCACGCCGGCCTTCTCGGTCACCTCCCGAAACAGGCCGTCCGTGTTCTCGAAGAGCGACATTGACTCGGCAGCCAAGCCACGAGGACCGCACGGAATGCCTGCCCCTCGCCATTCGCACTGCGGCGCAGCGCCCGGTAGCGGAGTGCTTGTTGGGTCGAAGTCCACGTAGTGGGCGACAAACAGGTCGAGATCCCCGTCCCGATCGAAGTCCAAGAAGCTGCAGCCGGTGCTCCAGCGTCCGGCCGGGCCGGACACGCCCCTCTCGACGGCCTCATCCTTGAACCCGTCCCCCGCCAAGTTGCGCAGCAAGACGTCTGTGCCCCAGTGCGTGACGAACAAGTCGGTGTAGCCGTCGGCATCCACGTCTCCGGCACAGACTCCCTGGCCCCAGCCGGTAGGCCCGACGGCAAAGCCTCCGGTGGCGCGTTCGAAGCGCAGCGCACCCCGATTCACGAAGACCCGGTGTGGCAGCGCCACAGGGTCTGCTCCGTGCCCGCCGGTACCGACGAGGAAGACGTCGAGCAGGCCGTCGTTGTTCAGATCCACAAGCGCAACACCTCCTCCGGTTGTCTCGGGGAGGTAGCGCATATAGGAGGGCTCGCTTGCGGGCCAATCGGTCGTAAGCCCGGCCTGAGATGCCACGTCCACAAACTGCACCCTTGGCGGGGTCACATCGGCTGGCAGCGGCATCGAGGGTAAGTCCCGCTTGTCGGCCCCGGCCATGCCTTGGCCTACCAGCGATCCCGGAATTGCGGACAGTGCAACGCACATGACACAAAGCCGCCGAATGTCAATGCATGCGCTGATTCGAAAATGATTCATCAAGAGTTGGTTGTGATGTGAGCGCTAGCGCCTCCATTTTCAGACACACTGTAGCCGCGGGTGGTGGGCGCCAGCGAAGTAGGAAGCCGAGAGTCGGCTTTCCGCTGGGCACACCATCAGGAAGGATCACGATGAAGATAGGTCGGCTTAGTCACTTCTCAGCTGTCTTGCGAGGATGCGCCGGGGCGGCGTTGGCGGCGCTGATAGTAGCCACAATCAATCGCCGCTGTGCGGTCAGGCATCCAGTTCGGCGGTTAACTGGACCGTGACGGACCCGCAAGGCGCCATTGTCCCAGGCACACAAGTGGTCCTGACCAGCGTCGAGGCCGGCATCGAGCATCGCACGGAGACCAACCCGGTCGGACGCTATGTCTACGTCAACATTCCACCGGGCTACTGCATGATCAAAGCCAGCGCTGAAGGATTCCGAACGGCAGCCATCGAACCGTTCGTGCTAACGGTTAACCAGACGGCCACGTTCGACATCGTGCTCGAGGTCGGGGAGTTGACTCAGTCCGTGACGGTCGAGGCCATCGGCGCACAAGTGCAGGCCTCTTCCTCCGAACTGGGCACTGCAATGACGGAGCAGCAGGTCGTCGACTTGGCGCTCAACGGGCGCAACTTCACCCAGCTGCTTATGCTCTCGCCTGGGGCGTCACCGTTCAGACGTGCAGCTGATGGCTTCGATCGAGCGAGAGGCCGGAAATAGTGAGCGAGCGGTCCACCTCTTGCGCTCCGAGGTTGAAGCGGAAGGATCGAATCCGCATCTGCATCACGAACTGGCCATGGCGATGAATCAGGCCGGACAGACACGAGATGCTGTTCAGGGTGGGAGAAAGTCCTGGCACTCGACCCGCTGCACGAGGAAGCCCTGTGCAACCTCGCGCAGGCGTTGCAAGACACCGACGAGAAGCGCAGCGAGACGTACCTGCGGCGCTTTGCGGAACTGAAGGCGGAGCGCCAGAATACCGACCGTGTCGGAACGTTGTGGAATTTCGCCTTTTCGGAGGCGGAACAGGAACGGTGGGAAGAGGCGTTCGTGCTGTTCCGGCAGGCTCTCGCGGAATGCGGTGCTTGCCCGGCCCGCGGGGAAAACCACAAGACCTTCGGTTTAGTCTACGGGCACTCCGGGGACTACCAAAGCACGGAACTTCAGCTGCAGAAAGCCGCAGAACTCATGCCTGATGACACAGAGGTGCGCGAGGCGCTCGCGATTGTAGAGGTCTGGCCGAGAGAGATAGGCGGCGGCTTCCGAACTGCACTCCGCGGCAAGTCGCCCCTTGCGGCTGGACTGCCGCCCGATTGACCAGCCGCACGGGCCGAGGGTCGGCCGCTAGGCCAACGACCGAAGATTCGAACTGCACGAGCCACGGCATCCGACGGCGCGCAAACGTGCGCGGGCTGGAAATGTGTGTCGGACGCGAGCCCAAACCACGTGCTGGGCTATCATTCAGGGTATTGGCGGTCCGGGCTGTTGACCGGAGGCCGCCGGGGAAGGCATCGGGCGAATCCGTGAAGGGACATCCCAAGGCACTGGCCGCGCTTAAGTCACTGCTGAAGTATCAGCTCACCACAATTAACCAGTCCTTCCTCCACGCTCGCATGTGCTTGGACTGGGGTTACGAAGGGCTGGCCCGGCACATCCGCAAGGATTCGATCGCGAACATGGTGTTTGCGGAGGAGCTGATCGATCGCATCCTGTTCTTGGAGAGCATGCCCAGCCTTCGCGACACCTACAAGATGGCGATAGGACAGGACGTGGCGAAGATCCACGACAATGACCTGAAGCTGGCTAAGCAGACTGTTGCGTGCGCCAACGACGCCGTCGCGACCTGCACAACCGCGAATGACGACACGTCAAGAGAACTGGCGGAGAGCATCTTGCTGAAGGAAGAGGATCGCGTGGACTGGCTGGAGTCGCAGCTGAAGATCATTCATGACACTGGCCTCGGGCTCTATCTGTCCCAGCAGCTTCGCAAGGGGTAAGCTTCAGCCCCGAACCGAGATCGAAGGCTCGAACAGCGACCCTTCTCGTCCGAGGATGCGGGCCGAGTCTGCCGTGACCGCCCGTAAACCGGCCACCTCAGGCGAACGGTAGGGGGTGGTGCTGATCGGCTATTCTTGATTGGACCTTGGCGGCGCCGAAAGAGTACGATGTCGCTCGAGAGCGCTACGCAGCCCTTGGTGTCGACAGCGATGCAGCGGTCCGCAGCCTGGCCTCCGTCCCCTTGTCGCTGCACTGCTGGCAAGGCGACGACATTCGCGGATTCGAGCGCGCCCAATCCGAGATCGGGGGAGGGCTCGCGGTCACAGGCAGCTATCCGGGCGCTGCCAGAAATGCGGATGAACTACGGCTGGACATTGAGAAGGCCCTCTCGCTGATCCCTGGACGGCACCGGCTCAACCTGCACGCTATCTATGCGGAGACGGGTGGTAAGACGGTCGCCCGAGATGAGCTCCTGCCGGAGCACTTCTCGCGATGGAGCGAATGGGCACTGCAGCACGACCTGCATGGTTTGGACTTTAACCCTACGTTCTTCGCACACCCGCTGGCGTCAGACGGCTTCACACTGTCGCATTTGGACAGCGGCGTAAGGCGGTTCTGGATCCGGCATGGCCAAGCGTGCCGGCGGATTGGCGCTTCCTTTGGGCGCGAACTCGGGGCGGCTTGCGTCACGAACGTTTGGATTCCGGACGGCTACAAGGACCTGCCGGCCGATCGACAGGCGCCCCGCGAGCGGCTGGCGGAATCACTCGACGAAGTCTTCCGAGAAACGCTCGACCCCGCTGAGAACATTGACGCGGTGGAATGTAAGCTGTTCGGCTTGGGTTCGGAATCGTATGTGGTCGGCTCTCATGAGTTCTATCTGGGCTACGCAATCTCGCGGGGCAAGGCCCTGTGCCTCGACGCAGGACATTTCCATCCGACGGAGGGCATCTCAGACAAGATCTCTGCGGTGCTGCTGTGGGTCGACCGGCTGCTGTTGCACGTTAGCCGGGGTGTGCGCTGGGACAGCGACCATGTGGTGATCCTCTCGGACGAGGTCCGCGAGATCGCCAAGGAGGTTGTGAGGGGTAACTGCCTAGAACGCGTGCACATCGGTCTCGACTTCTTCGACGCAAGCATAAACCGGGTGGCGGCATGGGTGATCGGAAGCCGCGCCGTGCTAAAGGCCCTACTGATGGCACTCTTGGAGCCGCGCGGAATGCTCACGGAAATGGAGCGCAACGGTGACTTCACAGGGCGCCTGGCGCTGCTGGAGCAGATGCATTCCATGCCTTCCGGGGCCGTCTGGGACCACTGGTGCGAGCACGCTGACGTTCCGCGAGACGGTGAATGGATGGACGAGATCCGGTTGTACGAGCACGCTGTCCAGAGCCGCAGGGCGGATCAGCACTGAACGGAGGGTAAGCCATGGGCGCATCGACAAGTTCCGCGGCACGCAGCGACGCCGAATTCCTCTACGAGTTCGACCGTGAGCCCGTACCACGATCCCGGCTCCTGGGTCCGGGCTACTTCGCCGGGGCCTACGCGGGCGAGCATGTTGCCGCAACGGAGTTCGTAATCGGCGTCACGTTCGTCAACTGGGGTGCCAGCGTCCTCGATATCTTCCTAGGCTTGGTGATCGGCAACCTGTTGGCGGTCCTTACGTGGACGCTCGTGTGCGCGCCGATCGCCGTCGACACCCGCCTGACGCTCTACTGGTACCTACGCAAGATCGGCGGGCCGCGCCTGACCTCGATCTACAACGTGGTCAACGCGATGCTCTACGCGATCATGGCCGGTTGCATGATCACCGTTTCGGCGTCGGCTGTGCGCATTCCGTTCGACATCCCGCCCCAGTTGAACTGGTACCCCACTGACTTCCGGTTCGTGTTGGTCGTACTCGCGGTAGGCGCGGTCGTCGTCACGCTCGCTGTGCTGGGATTCAAGCGCCTCGCGACCTTCGCCACGGTGTGCTCGCCGTGGATGTTCCTGATGTTCATCGCGGGGGCCATCGCCGTGCTCCCGGAACTCTTCCGGGCCGGCGGCGACGGGTTCTTCGACATGGCCGGCCGGTCTGTCTGGACCGGCCAGACCCCGGACGGCAGCGAGCCGATGGGCTTCTGGAAGGTTGCCGCCTTCGCCTGGATCTGTAATCTCGGCATGCACGGGGCGCTCTCGGACATGGCGCTGTTCCGGTACGCCCGCAAGGCGTCCTACGGCCTGTTCTCCTCGTTCGGAATGTTCCTCGGGCACTATCTGGCGTGGATCTGCGCCGGCCTGATGGGAGCCGGCGCCGCGTTGCTGATGGGACGCCATCTGGTGGAACTTGACGCCGGGGAGGTCGGGTTTCAGGCCTTGGGCCTCGCTGGAGCATTGGCCGTGGTGATCGCCGGCTGGACGACCTCGAACCCAACGCTGTATCGAGTGGGCCTCGCCCTGCAGGCCGTCACTCCGAACTGGTCGCGCGCGAAGGTCACGCTGGCCGCCGGGATCGTCACGACGATCGTCGCCTGTTTCCCCTTCGTGTTCACGGGCCTTCTTGACTACGTGGCGATCTACGGCCTGCTAATCTCGCCGATCGGGGCGATCGTCGTCACCGAGCACTGGATTTTCCCTCGCACTGGCCTGACTCGGTTCTGGGCAACCGAGCGCGGCATGGCGTTGAACTGGGCGGCGCTGCTCGCTTGGGTACTGTCCGTCGCTCTAGCCGTTGCCTTGGAGAGGACCGGCGTGCTGCACCTCTTCTACCTGTTCCTTCCGGTGTACGGCTTCGCGATGGTCGCCTACTGGGTGTTGGCAAAGGCCATGGGTGCCAGCAAGCGACCGGCCCGGCAGGCCGACGGGGCGCAAGAGGCCGGCGTTGCCCCGGTTGAACCGCCGGTGCCTCAGCGTAGAAGCACAAGTCCGTGGACGCTGGTGTCCGGGGCTATCGCCGCGGTGTGTCTAGCCTCGTGCCTGTGGCTCGCGTACTCTGCCGCAACCAGCGGCGGCGACTACCGGTCTGCGCTTTCTTCCCTGCATCGCCAGCTGCCGATTCCGACGCTGCTGTACTTCATCGCCGGCACAATATTCTTCACCCTCCGCGACCGGGAGCGACGCGGCGACTGAAACCTGAGCGTTATGGGAGAGTTGCTCCGGACGGCATCCCGACCGCAGCCGCCGCACGACTCAACGCCGGACCCGCACGGACCCAAGCACCAACGCCGCCGATGAAGATCAGCCGCATCAGCGCGTATCGCGTGGACCTGCCTCTCAAGGAGGGGCCCTATAACTGGTCTGGTGGCAACACCGTGTCGGTGTTTGACAGCACAATCGTGCGGGTCGACACCGACAGTGGTCTGAGCGGATTCGGAGAGGTGTGCCCCTTGGGACCCGCCTACCTGCCCGCCTACGCCGAGGGCGCGCGGGTCGGCATCGCAGAACTTGGTCCGAACCTGCTCGGCCTTGACCCGACGCGTCTGGGGGTGCTGAATCGCAAGATGGACGCGCAGCTCAAGGGTCACCCGTACGTGAAGTCCCCGATCGACATTGCCTGCTGGGACATCCTCGGGCAAGCTGCGGGCCTTCCGGTTTGCGAACTGCTCGGCGGGAGATGCGGGGCGGACTTCGTGCTCTACCGGGCAATCTCCCAGCAACCTCCACAAGCTATGGCGGAATCGGTGGCCAAGCACAGGGACTCGGGCTACACGCGCTTTCAGCTCAAGGTCGGAGGCGACCCAGCTGAGGACATCGAGCGCATACGGCGCGTGGCAGACGTCTTGGCGCCGGAGCATCGTCTGATCGCCGACGCCAACACCGGGTGGCTGATGCACGACGCCATGCGGGTTGTCAACTCCGTCGGCGACGTGGACGTCTACATTGAGCAGCCATGCCTCTCCTATGGGGAGTGCCTGTCCGTGCGGCGGCACACCCGGCACCCATTCGTGCTTGACGAGTCGATCGACAGCATCGACGCACTGCTGAGGGCATACGGGGACCACGCAATGGATGTCGTCAATCTCAAGATAAGCAAGCTCGGCGGACTCACCAAGGCTCGGCAGGCTCGGGACCTGTGTGTCGAGCTCGGAATCGCGATGACCATCGAGGACACGTGGGGAGCCGACCACGCCACCGCAGCTATCGCCCATCTGGCCCACAGCACTCCGCCGCGTTTCCTTTTCACGTCGACCGACTTCAACAGCTACGTGACGGTAAGCACAGCCGAGGACCCGCCTCGGTGCCGCCGGGGACGCCTGGCGGCGCCCAATCGTCCCGGGCTGGGGCTTCGGCCTCGAACCGAGGCCCTCGGCGATCCCGTCCTTGTGATCGGCTGACTCTACCAGTCCAAGACTTGGCCAAGAGCGGCCTGCTGCGCCTCCAATGGCATTCGTTTAAGGATGGAGGCGGATTCGGTTTAATTGTCGCCGGATGG
>JAPPMC010000246.1 GCA_028819235.1 Bryobacterales bacterium | reverse complement strand
GCCCTTTGCGACTCTCATCACGGGCGGATAGGGTCTGCTTGTGTGGCACGGGCAGCCCGCGGCTGTTCGCGGACCATGCGAGCGGGCTCGTCGCCGGGCTCGTACTGGCCGGAGTGCTGGCGGCCTGCATGTCGACCTACGACTCGATCGGCTCGGCCCTAGGCGCGGTCTTCACGCGAGACGTGTTCGGCCGGTTCCTCGTTCCCGGAGCCGGAGAACGCGCAAGCCTCTCGGCGACGCGGGCAGCTTCGGCACTATGCATTGCGGTCTCATTCGCCTACGTGCCCTTCCTCGATCAGGGCATGGTGTCGTTTTACTTGCGCCTCTCAAGCGTCGCGGTCGTGCCCCTCGCAACGGTCTTCGTCATCGGCGCGCTGACCAGGGCATCGAAGGGCTCAGGAATGGCGGGCCTGCTGGCCGGAATGTGCTTCGGGCTCTTGTCGATGCTTGGCGACCGGCTTGGCTGGCCGCTTCCGTTGGAGATAACCAGCGTGTGGTGGGGCTACTTCTGGGCCGTGGCGGTGACAGCGGCGGTGATGGCGGTCCACACGGCGTTCGTCGGCCGCGCCAGCGGGGAGTCGCTAGCGGGTTTGACGCTCGGCAGCTGCCGGCGCGGAGGCACGTTCCGCGGAACGGGCTCGGGCTGGCAGGAGCGCACCCGGGCCGCCGTTGCAGCGGCCACCCAGACGGCGACGGGGACCGGCGGACGGTGGGATCCCCAATGGACCACGGTCGTTCTCGTGACGGTGGCAGGCATCGTTTACTTTCTCTCGTTCGACTGACGAGGGGCCCGACCGGGGAGCTCTGAAACCGGCCACGCCGTCGAAGGATTGGCTCGGCGCTGCGCTATGATTCGGGAGATGCGCGGCCGGACAGAGGTTCGCGTGCCGGCCTCAAGCGCGAATCTCGGACCCGGGTTCGACACTTTGGGCCTAGCCGTCGGCCTGTACCTAGATTGCCGCTTTCGACCCGCGGCCGAGCAGTCCATCAGCGTCCGCGGACGCGACGCGGACCAGATACCTACCGGGTCGGAAAACCTGATCCTCGCGACCGCCAGAGATGTCGCGGAGTCACTGGGGCGACGGCTTCCCCCCGTCGAGCTGGAGATTGACAATGAGATCCCCGTTGGCAAGGGTCTCGGGTCGAGTGCGGCCGCCCTTGTGGCGGGCGTGGTGCTGGCGGACTACACACTGGGCCTGAAGTGGGACGAACACCGCCTGCTGGACGAGGCTGCTCGCATCGAGGGTCACCCCGACAATGTGGCCGCAGCTGTTCTGGGGTCGGTCACGACGGCCGCAATCGGCGACGACGGGGTCACGCGTGCAGTTCGGCTAGAAGTGCCCAGAGCCTTCTCCGTCGCGATCGTGTGCCCAGACTTTCCGCTCTCGACGGCATCCATGCGGGCAGCGCTTCCGGACTCGTACCGGCGCGCGGACGCGGTCTTCAACATTCAGCGCGCCACGCTGCTCGTGGCAGCACTCCTGAAGGGTGACAGGGCCGCTTTTCCCGTGGCGTTCGAGGACCGGCTGCACCAGCCGTACCGAGAGCGCCACGTGCCCGGGCTCGCGAGCATCCTGCGGATGCGCGCGGAAGGGCTGCTGGGATGTGCCCTTAGCGGGGCAGGGCCTGCGGTCCTGGTGCTGTACGATACGGGCCGAGTGGATGCGGTGCACGCGGTGGCCCGTGAGTTCGGGCGAGCGGGATGCCCTGCCGAGGTGATGTTCCCGCACTTGGACCGGACGGGCCTCGTGGTGAGGGAGAACCCGCCGTGAGCATGAGCGAGAGCCGGAAGGCACTGACGAAACTCGGCCTGCCCGCGGCAGATGAGCCCCCGGAGCCGTCCCATAAGCGGTTCCCAGACGGCGGCCAATACAGGATCGAAATCCCCAGCACGGAGGGTCCCGCCAGCTTGCGGGCCGTGCTCGAGGAGGGCCGGAACCGGGCCGTTCCCGTGCACCGCGTCAGCCAGGGCAGCGGCATCATGCTGCTGAGCGACGGCGAGATCCGGGAAATGGCGGCACTCGGCGACGAGGCGGAGGTCGAGGTCAACCTCTTCATCGGGCCGCGGGCCACGTTCGACATCGGCGCGCAGGCCTACTCTGCCGCGGGCAAGGCGCTCGGTCTGAGCCTACGCGGCAGCGACCAACTGGTGTACGCGCTCGAGGATGCCCGTCGGGCGGTGCGGCTTGGAATCCGAAGCATCCTGGTCTCCGACATCGGCCTGCTGGCGATCATGGGGCGGCTCAAGCGTTCCGGCGACTTACCGGGGGACCTGATCCTCAAGACTTCGGTGATGATGGCGCCCGCAAACCCAAGCTCGGCCCGGCTGTTGGAGGATCTTGGAGCGACGACCGTCAACGTACCCTCGGACCTTTCGCTGGCGCAGCTCGCGGCGATCCGCAAGGCGATCGACGCCCCTATCGACCTCTACGTCGAGGCACCCGACAACATCGGCGGATTCGTCCGCCATTACGAAGTGCCGGACTTCGTGCGGTGCGGCGCACCGCTCTACGTCAAGCTCGGCCTTCGCAACGCACCGGACATCTATCCGAGCGGTACGCACATCGAGCCCACCGCAATCCGCCTTTCGCGCGAACGGGTGCGTCGGGCGCAGCTCGTGCTGGAACGCATCGCGCAGTACGGCCAGGATCTGCGCATGTCGCCGATCGGAGGACGTGCCAACGCACGGGGGGAGGGCTGACGTGGCCGGGCTGTGGCGGTCCGACGAGGACCTGTTCCACCTCATTTCCCGAGAGCTGTTCTCGGCAGTGGTCGGCGATGTCATGGACGAAATCGGACTGACTGCGCAATTCCTGCCGCCGTCAGTGCGGCCGCTGGACGCCGGGATGCGTGTTGTGGGCCGCGCCATGCCCTTGGTTGCGGAGCGCATCTCGGAGGCCAATGCGGACCTCTTCGAAGAACGGCCTTTCGGGCTGATGCTCGAGGCCCTTGACGACCTCAAGGCCGGCGAGGTGTACGTGTGCGCCGCTCCGGATACCGACTTTGCGCTGTGGGGCGAACTCATGACGATTCGCGCCCGGGCGCTGGGCGCGGCTGGGGCGGTGGTCGAAGGCTACTACCGGGACTCAGAGGGCGTCCTCAGCCAGCAATTCCCGACATTCGGCCTTGGGCCTTACGCGCAGGACATGAGAGCCCGCGGCGGCATCGCGAAATTCCGGACAACGGTGCGCATCGGCCAAGTGCGCATCCAACCGGGCGACATCGTGGTGGGAGATCGCGACGGTGTGTGCGTGGTCCCCATCGGCGACGAGGTCGAAGTGTTCCGGATGGCCCTCGAGAAGGTCCGCGGCGAACAGCGCGTGCGGAGTGAGATGGTCGGCGGAATGTCCGCCAGCGAGGCATTCGCCCGTTACGGGATCATGTAGCGGGCCGGGTGTCAGAAGCGAATCCCGACCAGTTCGCCGTCGTGCTGCGCCCCGGCGGGCAGCTTCTTGAACGCGACCGCAGCCGAATAGCCCCGGGTGTTGCATGGGATCTGCTTCATGCGGAATGGGCGGTTGATCAGTCGGGGCGGGCTGTCTGGGTTCTCGGCCAGGCTGTAGCGCCGATACGGCGTGTGCACGATGACCGTGCGGGAACCGCCCGAGCAGTCCACCCAGGCGATCTTCCCATGGACCAGCCACGCTCCCTCTGGAGGCCAGAGCCGGCGGATCGGGGCCTTGGCTGGCGCAGGTTCCCTCCATGCGGGCGGACTCTCGGGGAGCTCCACGTGCACCGTCGGCGCAGACGCCAGCAATAGGCGAGGGCGCGGTTCGGCGAGGATTGACTGATCACGCCTTCGGCGTGCCTCT
Organism: Bryobacterales bacterium; assembly: GCA_028819235.1. Classification (GTDB taxonomy): domain Bacteria; phylum Acidobacteriota; class Terriglobia; order Bryobacterales; family UBA6623; genus VXMF01. The sequence goes on along the minus strand of JAPPMC010000246.1, from coordinate 6,516 downwards.
GCCGCCTCCCGGGCGGCCCGGCCGCTCCACTCAGGGAAGGAGGCCAATGCGCGGAGGTCGCGGAACACGGCGGGCCAGTCGCCTCGCAGCATCCGCGCATGGACCAGCGCCAGCCGATACGTGGGCTCGTGGGGATCCAGCCTCACCGCCCGGAGGGCGGCATCGAGCGCCTCCGAGGCCCTGGCTTGCGGATTCTCTCCGGGGCGCATCATCAGCACGGCGTAACGATAGGCAGTCCGGGCGCGGGGGTCTCCTGCGGACAGGGCAGCCTTGAAGGCATCCTCTGCTGCCTCCGACCGACCCAGCAACACCAGCAGGGTACCGAGGGCCGCTTGAGGAAGGGGCTCGTCTGGGAGACCCGCCGCTATTTCGCGCAGGGCCGGCTCGGCAAGATCGAAATGGCGCAGCTCCCTACCGACCTCCGCCATGAACAGGGGGATCTCCCAGTGCTGCGCCTCGGCCACTGGAGTGTGCACGTCGGCGGGCCCGACCTCCAAGAGCGGTGCCAGCTTGCCGCGCTGCAGTTCCTGCAGATAGTAGCGCAGCGTCTCCGTCAAGCCTTCTGACCCGAGGGCATCCAGGAGGGAATGCACACTCGACGGGTCGGGCGGTGCCCAATCGGCCGCCTGCCGAGAGAGCCAGTGCACGAGCAACCACGCTTGGGTCTGGAACAGTTGAGAGGTGGCAATCTCGTCGCCACGCTCGGCATCGAGCAGCTGACCCCAGTCCAGCCACTCGGAAGTATCAAGTGTCTCAAGGAGCGGAAGCCGCGCATCTCCCTCGCCGCCAGCCCAGATCTCCCGGGCGAGGAAGACCGCCCGTCCCTCCCTATACCAGACGGGCCAAGCCGACCGGTCAAACTGATGGGCGTACTCGTGCGCGAGCGTGACGCGGGGCCCGGGGGCTCCATGCCAAGGAACTGCAACGAAGTCCCTATCGAGGCCCCGGACCGTGACGCCGCGGGTTCGAGAGCTAGGAGGCTCGCGGAGCAGGGCGTGTAGCTCCAAACGGCTGGGAAGGACGAGCACGTCGAGCTGGCCGTCGGAGCGGACAGGAGTGCCAACTCCCCGTGATTCGAAGATCTTCCGGAAGCATTCGAGCGCCTCGGCCGCTGACTGTGCTGTTTCCGGGCCGAGGCCGGGCGCGGCTGAGACCAACACGCGAAAGTGCGGCGTTTCGGCGCGCCAACCCGGCTGGGCCGCGAGGGCAGGCAGGATTGCGCTCAAGAACGAAATGCTGAGCACAGGCGGCACGAGCTTGGCCGCACGCTCGCGGTCAAGTTCTGCGACTGCCATGGGTGCTCAGGCTAACGACCGGGCCCGAGCTTAGGATACGCCGTGCGGTTCGGCCTACGTGCGGCGCGTCAGCCGCATGTAGGCGCTGGGCGGCCGACTCCATCGATGGCTCTATAGCCGGTGACAGCTCAGAGGCCCTCCCCAGCGTCGCATTGGGACCCACGCGGCATCCCGTGGCGAATGCACCTGGCGGAACGCTTCGGGGGAAGATCACGTCTCGCATCACGACGAAGCGGCAGCGGTAGGCGGCCTGATGGTTTCGATATCTGTTGCTGGTGCTCCTACCGGGCAGCATTCGCTGCTGCGCAGGGCGGTGCGAAAGCCGTCAATCCTAGAATCTGATGGGCGGTCCCCACAAGTCGAACGGCCAAGGCTTGTTGGGCCGTGCCTTTGTGGTCTATCCGCGTACCCGCTTGGCAATCTCGATCTGCTCACGCCAATCCGGATCGGTTCTTGGTGGTGCCGGAGACAACGCAGGCAAGGGAATCGCGGAATCCAATTGCCGACTGCTGGAACTGGTTTCGGGCTTCGATGCTCCTTGCATTTCACGTAGTCCGATTCCCGAGCCGAGGCACTTTCGCAGGATTGACCGTTTGTGACGACGTCGGTCGTGACAACGACAACGCATGACGGCAAACTGCGTCGCTCAGTGTCCGGCATCGGCGGGGTGGCCCACGTCCCCGCCTTGGTGCCGAGTGTGTTATCTTCAACTCGTGGTCGGGCCATTCTTGCTGGCAATTGTTTTGGTGTGCGGGGGGGTGGCCCATGCCGAACCCAGCCTGAGGGCGACTACGGGATCGCAGGCCGAGCAGAACAGGCTGGCCGACGCGGATCACCTCAGCCGCATGAAGGACAAGGAAATGGTGCAGCGCTGGGCGCGGCTGAAGCTGCTTGTGCCGGTCAAGGAGCGCACCCAGGACTACTACCTCCACGCGGTGCCCGCCGACTATCGCTACTTGCGGCCTTGGGCCCACTTGTTGCTCACGCGGCTGGCCAGCCAGTTCCGGCAGCGGTTCCGGCGGCCGTTGCGCATCACAAGCCTCACAAGAACGGTCGGCTACCAGCGACAGCTGGCGCGGCGCAACTCCAACGCCGCCGCTTCGACAGGACCCAAGGCCTCTGTGCACCTGACGGGCGCGTGCTTGGACATCTCGAAGAAGGGCATGAGCCGGACGCAGCAGTCTTGGGTCCGCAACGTCCTCTACCAGCTCAGGTCCAAGGGGTACCTGTACGCAATCGAGGAATTCCAGCAGCCCACATTCCATGTGCTCGTGCTGCGCCGCTACGTCGACTACGTTGAAGAGAGGCTCAGGGCTAGGACCTAGGCGTTCGTGAGGGCCCTAGGGCGCTCTCGTTGGCGGCCTTGCGGACGCAAGCCGATAGCGTGGCCGCCGACGCGAAAGGGGCGACCACCGGCAGAAGCCGGGGCTGACGATGGCATTCGGGGCAAGGGGCAGTCGCCGACCTAGCTCGTTGAGGGGAATGCGGGCGCGGGAGCGACGATCTGGGGCCGCGGCAGGCCACGAGACGCCGTATACACCGCACGACGGTCCCGAAGCCATCTTTCGGGAACGGTTCCGGCGGCTGAAACCAAGGACCGAAACGCCGACGTTCGAGGTTCGCTTCCGGCCCTACGCCAGCCTGCGGTCGACCATCAAGATGCAGCCTGGATCACGCACGATCCAGGTGAATCTCAGCGACATGCTGCGCGATGCCCCTGCGGACGTGCTGGACTCACTTGCTGCCATGCTGCTGTCGAAGCTCTACCGGCAGCGCATTCCCAAAGACGCCCGGCGCCGCTATGAGCTGTGGACCCACACGCAGGCCGTGCAGGATCGGATGCTCGCAGTCCGGCGTGAGCGGGGCCGCAAGCACGTTCTTCCGCCGGCCGGAATCGTGCACGACCTGGACGCCCTGTTCGACACGCTGAACCTTCGGCACTTCGCGGGGCGCCTGCGCAAGCCTAGCTTGGGCTGGAGCCTGCGAGCGTCCCGCCGGCGACTCGGCCACTACGACCCGGCCCACGACATGATTGTCATCAGCCGCATCTTCGATCGAGCTCGTGCGCCGGAGCTGGCGCTGGAGTACGTGCTGTTTCACGAAATGCTGCACGTCAAGCACCCAGCGGAGCTTCGCGGAACCCGCCGGTGCGTCCACACGCCCGACTTCCAAGCCGAGGAACGGAAATTCCCGGGCTACGAGCGCGCCAAGGAACTGCTCCGCTCACTCTAGGCCGCGCCGGCGAAGCAGAGCGGCCCGTGTGCCACAATGAGCCACCGATGCCGCCTAAGGCCTATGCCCGCCGCATGTTTCTTGCCGGCACTGCTGCGCTAGGCGCTGGCCGGGCCTTGGGCGCGAACGACCGCATCGGCGTCGGCATCATCGGCGTCGGTAACATCGGCACAAGGCACCTCCAGCGCCGGCTGCTGCCGATGATGCGGCAAGACGGAATCCTCAGCGTCGTCGCGGCCTGCGACATCTACGAGCGGGCCAAGTTCAGAGCCAAGGAGCTTATCGGACTCGCCGATGCCGACATCCACCACGCCTACGAGGACTTGCTGGCCCGCGACGACGTCGACGCCGTGGTCGTGGCGACCCCGGACCACTGGCATGCGCGGATGGCGATTGACGCGATGCGTGCCGGCAAGGACGTCTACCTCGAGAAGCCGATGTCCAAGACCATCGACGAGGCCAGGCAGATCGCCGCCGTGGCGAGCGAAACGGGGCGGATTCTGCAGGTCGGCAGCCAGTGGGTATCGGACCCGGCCTACGACGAGGCCCGCCGAATGATTGGCAGCGGCCTGACCGGGCCGATCGTCATGGCGCAATCCAGCTACTCGTCGAACCACGCCAACGGTGTCTGGCAGTACTACGTCGATGAGGAGGCCAGCCCAACGACGATCGACTGGGATCGCTTTCTGGGCAATGCCCCGTCCCAGCCATTCAGCGGCGAGCGCTTCTTCCGCTGGCGCAAGTACTGGGACTTCTCGGGCGGAATCGGGACCGACTTCTTGTACCACCGCCTCGCACCCTTGCTGTTCGCGGTGGGTCCGCGGTTCCCGGTTCGCGTGAGCGCCCACGGAGGGATCTACCTATTCCGCAACCGTGAGGTTCCGGACACCTACTCCACGACGATCGAGTACGACGACCTAGTGGTGAACATCGTCGGATGCAGCGGCTCTCAGGCCCCCAACGTCCTGCACGGCCCGGCCTTCTTTGGCCAGATGTCCGCAATCTCGATCCGGCCGGGATCGGTACGGGTCACACCTGAGAGGCTGTATGCCGACAGCTTTCGCGCCCGAACCGGACAAGCCACTGTCGAAGTCGCAGTCGACAACCTCGACCAGCAGACGGCTCGGACAAACCACATGCTTGACTTCCTCCGTTGCGTGCGGACGCGCGAGAAGCCGATCTTCGACGCGCGATTCGGCTATCAGGTGATGGTGGCCATACGGCTTGGCGTCGACTCGTACCGCCAGGGACGCCAGATGGGCTTTGACCCGCGGACCGAGGCTGTGCTGCAGCAGCCAGCGCCTCGCGGTAGGGGCTTCGAGGGAGATGGGCGAAACGATCCGGCCGCCCCTCCCTCATACCAGAAGCGCCCGATCGCCTAGCCAGCGCTGGTGTTGGCAGATCGACGGCCCCAAAATGGCTGCCGGCTCGCAGGTCCGGGTTGAAGCCCGCAACACCGCGCCTAGGGTAAGGCCCCAGAGAAACTGTTTCACCGCTTGCGCCGCAGCAGAACGCTGTGACCCCACTGGAGTCCCGGTGTCTGCCGGTCACGCCCTGTCCCGGTTGCGGTGCCTGATCCGAGCTCTCCCTCAGACCGACTGCTGTGCGCTAAACGGGGCCTTACGCTGGACTGAGCCCAGACATTCCAGGGGCTCTATCCCCCTAGAGCCTGCGACCATGGGCAGGCCTGCGGGACAGCGACTCAGGCTAGGACGGTCTCTTCCGGGCCCGTTGCAGGGCTTCTCCGAAAGATCCGACCCTCTTCGCACCAGAGTCTCTGCGGCCTCGGCCACGACGGTCAGGAGACCTCCTCCCGCCGCGTCCCCTGGGGCCCCTAGTCCTGTCGCGATCACCCTTCGGATGCGCGGCCTTGGCCCGCAGCAACTTTCCGTCAATCGGGGCCCGGTTGAAGCGCCGGATGATGGCCTGCATCTCTTCGTCATTGGGCGCTTCGACGAACGCGTAGCCCTTGGATTCTTGGGTCTCGAAGTCCCGGATCACCCGCACCGCGTCGCATACCAGATCGCTACTTTCGAGCCAAGAGCGAATGTCGTCGGCCGTCACCCACGTCGGCAGGTTGCCGAAGAAGATGTTGTGGCCCATGTTGCGAGAACGCATCGATTGTCCTAGTGGATAGTGTTGAGCCCGGGCTGCGGGACACGGGGCGCGCTGGCGCGCTCTGCGAGGCTAAAGCATACCACAGCCCGGATTGAAGCCTTGGCTACATTCGCAATTGCCAGCAAGCCGCGATGGCGCGAATCAGAGCCTCGAGAACCAGTCCGTGAGCACACCCATCGCGGGCTTCCCCAGAGGGCGGTGCGAACCGTCGAATGGGCTGGAGCTACCGTCGCTTGGCCATTTCCACCAGAATATCCCGAACACTCTCGGCCGCATTGCGAAGGCCTCCATCCAGATCCGATAGCATGCCGACTGGAGGTCCGGGTCCAGCCGGCTGCCGTTCTCTTCCCAAGGCCGAGACGCCGCGGTCGCCAGCGCCGGAAAGCCTACCTCCGTGAATAAGACGGGCTTTCCGAACCGAGCCCGGACGCGCTCTATCCGTCGGGCAGCGTCGGCAATCTCGGGTGAGTCACTGGAGGGCCGCTCGCCAGCGGCGGCGATCGGAAAGTAGTAATTGACGCCGATGTAGTCCAGCACATCCCAGAAATCAATGCTCTCCAGTTCGCTCTCCCAGTGCGCCGCATAAGTCAGAGGACCTCTGTAGACCCTGCGCACATCGGCTACCAGTGACCTCCATGCGGCACTGCGGCCCGTCAGTCCCGCAAGCTCGTTGCCGATGCACAACAGTTCGACACCCTGCGCTTGGGCAAGGCGGGCGTAGTGCAGCATCCAGCGGCGGTAGTCGTCAAACCACTGGTCGAAGCGCTGCTGGCTCTCGAAGGCGATGTTCCCGTGAAACCGGCGCCCGGCCCACAGGTGCGGCCTGCCCATGCCCCATAACCGGGACTTGACAACGGCACCCCTCGTGTGG
>JAPPMC010000091.1 GCA_028819235.1 Bryobacterales bacterium | reverse complement strand
CCATATTCCCGAAGTCACCATATTGGGAGTTATGTTGAGCTCAACATAACTCCCAGGTCCGCGGGCACGGGAAGGCCTTCTCCCTGGACTGCGGGTCGAACCGGTGCAGCAGGTCCGGCTCGTAGGTGACGAAGAACAGTACCTCGGGGACGATGCCGTTGGCGGCGCCCCAGTCGAGCCAGTCCTCGGCGTCGACGCGGACCTCAAGGTGGACAAAGCGCGAGGCCAGGGGCGTCGGCATGCGGTGCACGACGCCGCGGTCCGTCTCCCGGTTGCCACAGGCGATGAGCGAGGCGCCTTCGGGCAACTCGTACTCGCCGACCTTTCGGTCGAGCACCAACTGGTACAGAGCCGCCTGGACCATGGGGACGGCCGACGGCAGCTCTTCAAGGTTGATGAGCCAGCGTCCGGGATCGTCGGACGGGGGCAGGAAGGCGGGTGGCGCCCAGCGTGTGCGGTCGTCGGTGTCGCGCCAGGGGATGCCGCGAAGGTCGACGGGGTCGAGGAGCAGCGCCCGGACGTCCATGTACTGGCGGTTGGTGGCCGAGGCGACCTGCTGGGCGACCTGGCTCTTGGCCGCGCCGGGCGGCCCCCAGACAATCGTAGGCTGGCGGGCCTCGACCAGGAGCGCCAGCACCGAGGCCAACTCGCTCGGGCGTAGCGTGTAGTCCGCGGAAATGTTCTCGGGTAGGGGCATGGGAACCTCCGTGGGTGGCGGGAATTACGGCGCGGCCTTTCTCGGGGCCGCCCAACTGCGCCTCCGCCGGAGGCTGCCCTTTGGCTTTTCGTTCAGCTCGAGCGGCGGTCGCGGACCGCCGGGGGGTTGCGCAGCAATGCAGGGGTCGGTGCTCGTTCGGCATCCCGATTGCCTGCCCCTCGCTGAATCGGATACGTTGGAGTTCTCCCGGAGAATCTGCGGGCGGGACGAACGATTGCGCGAGCGCCGGACGCGCTCTCTGCCGCTTCAACGTTGCGGCGTAGGCATGTGAGAAAGGGGAGGAGAAATGGCTACGGACCTGAAGGTCAGCGTAAGGAGACAGATCGATCGGTTGAGGAAGGAACTGGCCGTGGCCACAGGGCAAGTTGCCGCGTTGAAGGACGAGATCAAGAGGCACGAGCTGGTCTATGACATGCTCGATGGACGAAAGACCAGCAAGAGGTCCCGGTGTGGTCGCTCCGGGGCCGGAGCGTTGAAACGGGGGCCACGCGGCGCGATGATCGACTGGACGGCGGTCTTCGCGACTCTGCCCGACCAGTTCACGCTGGAATCCCTGGTCGCGCACGAGACGGCGGGCGAGAAGGCCCGAGGCTACCTCAGGCAGATGGTCGCGCGGTGGTCGAAGGAGGGGCGGATCAGGCGCACCGGCCGCGGCATGTACGAGAAGACCTGATTCCGAACGACAACCGGACGCGCCGACCGGAGCCGCCTCTCGAACCGCCCACTCCGACCGGCTGTTTCAGCATTGTGCATCCGCACCTTGCTGCTGCGCGGACCTGAGTCATCGGGAACTCGCTTTTCAACGGCCGGTCGGATACCTTGAAATACCGCTTCCACAGTTTCCCACATGTTTTCAACAGTGGCCGCAAGTCACGAAAGGGCAAATGAGATGGCAGCAACCGCAAACCGCAGGAACACGGCGCTCAAGGAAGCCATGACCAAGAAACAACTCCTGGACGCCCTGTCCGAATCGACCGGGCTCCAGACGAAGGACGTGGCCTCGGTACTCGAACAGCTCGGGGTGGTCATCGAGCGGCACGTCAGGAGACAGGCGGTGGGAACCTTCACGCTTCCCGGCCTACTGAAAATCAAGGTGATGCGCAAGCCCGCGACGAAAGCGCGGAAGATGCTCTCCCCCTTCACCGGCCAGGAGATCACGGTGGCCGCAAAGCCCGCCTCACGGGCGGTGAAGGTTCAAGCTCTGAGCGGGCTCAAACGCATGACGGGGTAGGCCCGGGGCTGGCGGAAAAGGAACACGATTCCGCAAGTCGGCGGTCGCAGTCAACCACTTCGACATAGCGGTGGCTGGCACTGATTGAAGGAGATGGCAACCGTCGCGACGGGTTTAGCAATGTCGACAACCAAAGTGAGGTGATCCACAATGCCCCCAAAGCGCGATATAAACAACTTCGCTAACGACCTCCTCCTTGTGTTCTGTGACGCTGTCCATGCCGAGTTAGAACGCGTCCTGGCCAACAAATTCGGGGCGGATTGGTTAAGAAAGGGCGTACGCCCTCATTTTCATCCCGATTATTTCGACCGCACACAAAAAATGTTGACCTCGCCGATGCGAGCGATCGACATGGAACGTCGGGATGATGAGTTGTTTGGTATCGAGCATCTTTGGAATATCGTCGCTGGGAATTGGGATCTGTTTAGGGGCAGCTTCGACGATCGTACGCGAACACAGGCCTATTTTCAAGAGGTGTCCGAACTTCGTCACAACCTAGCACATCGGCGAACACGCCACGTTCTATTGCGAAGTAATCTCATAAGAGTTATGGGTGGTTGCCAGCTTCTTCTTTCTGCCTTGGAATCACCTCAAGCGGACCATTTTGCCGAAGTCGTCGACTCATTGAGTTCCGGCGGCACTCCGTGGGGGCCCGTGCTGGCCGGACACCTTCCTCCGAGTCACGAGATGTACGGAGATTTCGTTGGTCGCCCGAGTCAACTGGCGGGTTTGTCGGAGTGGCTGGCTTCGGACAATCCGCAGACCCTGGTTTGGGGTTACGGCGGCGCCGGTAAGAGTGCACTCGCATACAAGTTCGCTCAGGATATCCGCGATGGCTCAAGCGACGCCCTTATTGCAGTTTGTTGGGCCACTGCGAAAAGTACCGAATACTCAGAAGAAGGCACCAGGGAGCGAGTCCCTGATTTTATTGATCTCGACACTTTTTGTGCGGCTTTGTGGAAGTCACTTTATGGGCCCCTGCCTAGCTCAGAGGTTTTGACGACCACGGGTCTGCTGAAGGACCTCCGTGAGATGCCGATTCTTCTAGTGGTTGACGACTTTGATACCATTTCAGAAGACGTCGATCTTACGAACTTTCTTCTTCACGAACTGAAGAACACCCCTACACGTGTCATTTATACATCACGATACCGAGTACCTAGTATTCCCAATATAGAGGTACCGCCATTTTCGGATGATGAGTTGAAGGAGTTTGTTCTTCAGCGCTTGGTTGACTACGAAGTGACCGAAACTGAATATTTGGAACGACTAGATGCGATTACCAAAGTAACCGGAGGATACCCGCTCTTTGTTGCGGATTTCATCCGCCACTCAGCTTTTGTCGGTGTGCGAACGGCACTCAAAGACTGGGGCCAGAAGAAGGGGGACGCAGCTCGGCAGTACGCGCTGCAAAGGCAGATAGAGTATCTGAGTCATAGCACGGCCGAAGTCTTGATCGCGCTGGCGGTAGCTCGACAGGGCTTGAATGCGGAACAAATTGGAGAGGTAGCGGGGCTGACGGACGATGACGCGGCGACCGGAATTGGAGAGCTACTTCGTTGGAGAATGGCGAACCAAGTCACGACGGATGACGATCGGCCGGTGTTTAGGATGAACGGGAACACGATTCGGTTAGTGGAGCAGACGTTCAAAGGCGATTGGCGGCTTGGGACTTACGCGACAGCGTTCAAGACCTTGACGGGAGAACGAGTTCCGGAGGCGAAGAGGGCCGCCATCGGGAGAGTTGTCGATCGGGCGAAAAGACTATCGAAGGACTCCTTTGAGGAAGCCGAGAGGTGTCTTCAAGACGCCATGAAAGGAGAGTTGAGAGACTCGGCTGACCTCGCCGGGGTGTTGGGATGGTTGTACTCCAATCAAACGCCGTTCCACGCGCCGAAGGCTCGGGAAGCGTTCGAGAAGTCGCACCGCTTCGGTTCTACGAAAGTCGATACATATTACCACTGGGCAGAGATGGAGCGGAAGTTGGGGGAGGAGCTCACCGAGATAGCTCAACATGGCCAAGTTGGTGAAGTTCCGGAAGAGACGGTGATCGAGCAGTGGAAATACTGCGAGGATGTAGCGTTGAAAGGGCTCGATCGCTGCGGAGCGTCGCAGCCATTGTTCTATCTGGCCGGATATGCGGCTTCTCGTGTGGCGAAAGCGAGCGCGCGGGCAAACAAGTTTACGTACGCGGAGAGCGCCTGGGAGCGGGCGATAGAGGATTTTCGTAACGCGTTGAGTGCGCCTTTTTCTGAATTGGTGTCAGTGAGTAAATCTGTGATCTATCGTGGTCTGACGTTGGCTCACGAAGGGACGGGGAACCAGAAGGAACTGGGGCGATCGCTCAAATCGTGGCATGCTGTCGCCGGGTCTAGTCCAAATTTCCAGGGCGATTGTCGGCGGCTCTTGTCCAAATTTCCAAATCTTCGGAAGGAGTTGCCCATAGACGTGCTGTGAGAAAGTCGGTGCCTTTCAAGGAAGGTCCGAACAACTGTCGCTTTGGCGGGCGCGCGTCTAACGCGTATCTGTTGATCCGTTGCAAGCCGCCCGAAACGCCGGTAGAGTCGAGGACTGGCGCGCCAGCGTCAGGGTCCGGTGGTAGTTCCGTCGCTTTCGCGACGGGCCTCAGTCCGGCTCCCCTAGCCACGTTTCCAGTCCCCGCTCATCAAACCGGACGTGCGGATTTCCCGCATCCGGCTTTCGGACGAGATCGGTGGACCGATCGCCCTGGGCTTCGCCAAGTGCAATACTCGCTTGGGGCGACGCCCCGGACGGCACATCGTAGCCACTCGACGATCGGGCCTCAATGGACTTCCCTTGTCCCTCCGTTGAAGTGGTTACGGAGTACATTTCAGGACGAGGGATGGAGAGGGGTCAAGATAAGAGATTCATCGGTCCCAATCCTTCACCTTATCAATGAGATCGAAGCAGGAGACCAACTCCTCAAGGCGGATATTCTCTCCTGAATATTGACGTCGTCTAATCTCTGCGAACTCAGGGATCTCGCTTTCAAGCCGATAAATCCAACTCGCGTAGTCGACTACCGAAGGCTCGGGAGTCGGGCCGGTAGCATCCACTTTCCGGCCTACCAGATGTTTTTGGTAACGGCGCTGCCGGTTCTTCTGCGAGCTACTCTTCAAGTCGAAAGCCATCCGATCTTCCCTGCAACCCGTTCGCCCGGTTGAACTCCAGCTCTGCGCCGTCCAGGTTCCGCAGCTCCAGAGCCGCTGCCACGTAGTTGCCCACGCGGCCGCGAAGCTCGGCGTACTCGCGCTGTTCCGCATCTTCGCCGTTGCTCCGGGTTGCGCGGGTCTGTTCCTCGGTGATCGCGGCCCGGATCTCGACCTCGAGATCCTGCAACCTAATGGTGAGCGCCCCCATTTCGGAACGCTGTTCTGTGGTCAGTTCGTCCAACGCCAGTGGGTCAGGAAATTCGCCGCCAGCCAGGATTTGCCGTTGCCCTGCGGGATCGAAAGGGCAGCCGTGTCCACCCCAGGGGCCTGCGCCCGGGTGAGGAACTGCTTTTTGAAGCCTGCCAGCTTCACCAAGTCACTATCCCTACGTTCGACAGCACCCGCCGCCACCACGGGCAAGCGGGTGATTTCCTCTCGCACGCGAACTTCATCGTGGCGCGCCAAGCCTCATACGGCCAGCTGGGGTTGAGGGGGGGCACGGGGATGCCGTGGGCGCGGGCGCAGTCGATGAGGCGCGAGGCCCTATCTAGCGCGATGGTTTTGCGCGATGGCCTATCCAGCCCGCTGAGGTCGACGGGGGCGAAGTTGCAGACATCCTTCCCTACTTTGCTGGCACGCCTCGCGACTTGGCTAGCGCGCCTAAGCATGGCTATCTCCCGACCTGTCCGGCGCTCGTAGGCTAGCCAGATCGCTGCCTCCCGATCACGGCGCGCGAGGGCGACCAACACCCGATCACCGGTCCAGAACTCCTCCTTGAATCTCATCCATCGTTGGGGGGGTGATACTGCGTTGATGACCAGAATCGCGATCAGAATCACAAGCAGCAACAGGATCAACCACCGCACCTGCCGAGTCATTGCCCATTCGTAGTAGGTCATGGGGAAACCCTTGTCTCCGCGTACACGGAAGATGCCCCCCGGCGCGGCCCCCCCCTGTATGCATGAGGATTCCAGGGGTCCCCGTGGGCTATCTCCTGAAAGTCGGTCACGAATCTCCCTAGGTCTCGCGCGTGATGGCAGCGATTGCCGAAGGACCACGCCTCACACGAGCATGAACGGACCGCCGGTCCGACGACCACCAGTTCGTGGAGCTTGCCGGGCCTGGATGCTGACCGGGCAGTGAAGCGTCGGATCTCTCCCTTGGGCTCGGGAGGTTCGCCGATGTACTCGATGACGATCATTGGCGGCTCGCTCATGTTCGTTCCATCATCATGTCGTAGCGCTTGTGTCCTCGTGCTATCCAGGCTAGGGCTCATGGTCACGTTTCCACTCCCAGGGTTGAGACTTGCTCCATCAGCTCACGTCGCCGGTGCGGCGCCTTGCGACGGTAGGGTCTCAGACTTCACGCGCTGTATCTAGTATAGTCCAATTTCGATGTCCGCCAACGACCAACGCCCGCACCACCGTCCGACTGGCGCACGGCCTCTCCGCGGAGGCTGGACCGACCTGCAGCGACAGGAAGGGCACTCCTTTCTCCACTGGGTCGATCGTGAGCAGCGCCTACTCAAGGGATTCGAGGCCCTCGCCACGGCCTTGCGTGAGACCTTGGTTGAAGAAATCCAGACGCCGGCCGATGCCCGCGACGTCTGGGAAGCGGCGCCTGCGGTCTTGTCGAGATGCAATGACCCCGCCACGTACACCATGCGGCGTACGGAAGTCGCCTATGCTTGGCTTCATCTTCTGGACCGGTATGTCCGAACGTGGCTCGCGCTCGAACACCTCCTTCTAGGTCGCCTGCTCCCTATGGGGAGGTATGGCGTCCGCGTCCTCGACGTCGGCACGGGACCGGGACCCTCCGCTTTTTCAACCCACGACTTCTATGTCGCGATGGAGGACTACGCGCGGACCGCAGACGCCCCACGTTGGCGACAGTCGCCGGACATCACGTGCGTGGAACCCGTGATGAACCACATTCGTCACATTGTTGCGGAACGCCTTGCTGTCAAAGAAGCCCCGCGATCCGTTCTGTGCATGACCGGCGGGCTTCACGACTTCAGCACCATACTCCCGACCCAGGAACGTAGACAGTTCGAGAACAGCCTGCGCAACGAGTACGAGGAGTATTACAATGAGGAGCGAGGGGAGTGGGACGCTGACCCAATTTACACGCGAGAGCAGGCGAATTGGGAAGCCAACACGTACCGCCGCTATCGACTCTTCACCTTCAGTAACTTCCTCACCACCCTCGATACGATTTCGAGCTTCCAAGCGAACATCGAAGACATCCTTTCCGACGCGCGGGCGGGATCGGTACTGCTCATCATTGGTGCCCAGGGCGGTAGCTACCCGGCCATCCAGAAACGGATGGGTCGGATGGCGGATGCTGGAGGTTTTCGACGCCGCAACAATGCGGTCAAGGTGGCCGTCGCCCACGCCCAGCTTGATCAGCGGCTATGCGATGAAATCCGCTGGTTCTACCGCTATCTGAAGCTGTTGGCGGGCCATCTGCCCGCCAACACACCTTGTGCCACCAAGCTCCGCAAGGAGCTTGAGGGGGACCAGCCGATCAAGTTTGCGTTGAGCGCCGTCCACGCGTTCCGGAAGTCGTGATTGCACATCTTCTGCCTATCGGAGTCCGCGCATCCCACTCGTCCCGATGTGGAGACGCTCGCTGACCTGCTTCCTCTTCGGTCAAAGAGACGAACCTCCAAGTGAGGACGTTCGAGGGAGCAGGTCAGTGGGAGCCGGGCGTAGGAGATCGCACACACGGTCAATCGGCGAGCGGCCACCGAGGCTGTCGTGAGGGCGGTCCCAATTGTAGAAGTGTTGCCACTCGGCAAGCCTGTCTTTGAGCTGCGGATCCCCCGAGCACTGACAGTTCATGGGGCAACAGAATCGGTGGAGGGCCTTCCCATGTCGTTGGCGATGCTCTCCGCCACTTTCGCGGCAGACGCCTTCACCGACTCCCGCGCAAGGTGGGCATAGCGGGCGGTCGTCTGAACCTGCCGGTGTCCCAGCAGCTTCCCGATCATCGTCAGGCTTTCCCCCAGGGCCAGCGCCCTGGAAGCGAAGCTGTGCCGCAGGTCGTGGATGCGCACATCTTCGAGCCCGGCCCGCTTGCGTACCGCCACCCACAGGGCGTTCAGGTTGGCCAACCGCCCGCCCGCCCGGCTTCCCACAATCACCCAAGGGTTGTCCGGAAGCCGGGGGATGGCGGACAGCACCCTTCTTGCCGCCGGCGATAGCGCCACCCACCGCGCCCCGGTCTTGGCGTCCCGTAGCCTCAGCTCTCCGGCCTCCAGGTCCACGTCCTCCCACCGGAGTGTCAGGACCTCGTTCCGCCTGCACCCGGTCAGCATCAGCAGCCGCAATGCCACCACCCCGCTCGCCGACATCCTGCCCTCGGCTTCGAGTTCGCTCAGCACTCTTCCCAATCGGCGAAACTCCTGCTCCGACAGAAACCGCTCGCAACTCCGCTTCTCGTACTTCTTCACGAACCGGCACGGGTTCCCTCCCTCCGGCGCCACCCCCCAAGCCTCCGCCATAGTAAACAGCCGCGAAAGGGTCTCCACCACCTGGTTCGCCATGGTCGGCGTCCCGTGGAGCCGGTAGTGAAGGGACGCCACCTGATCGCGTCCGATTGCACCGAGGGGCAGGGAGCCGAACGCCGGCAGGAGGAATCTCTCCAAGGCATGGCGGTATGCCGCGGCCGTGGTCGGCTTGCAGCGCACGGCCACGTGCTCCCTCAGATACCGCTCTCCCAACTCCGCAAGCGTGGGGCCAGCGGCCTGCGGCGATGCGGCCAGTGTCGGCTCCTGCCCGGCCTTGATGCCCGAGATGAGCATCGCCGCCTTGCGCCGCGCCTGCTCCGCCGTCACAAGCCCGTGCCTTCCGATGGTCACGCGCTTCGACTTTCCTCCCGACCGCGTCTGCACCAGGTACACCTTGCTCCCCGAAGGGTAGACCCGCACCCCGAAGCCCGATAGCTCCCGGTCCCAGAACACCGCCTCCCGGTTTCCCGCCGGGAGCGCTTCGACCGTTCGCCTGGAAATCGTTCGGTCGTCCAGCCTCGCCATCGTCCGTCTCCCTTCCCTTCGCTAATCCGGCAGGATGTCCGCCCGGATGCTCTCCGCCACCCTGGCCGTCGACGCCCGCACAGAGTCCCGCGCCAAGTGTGCGTACCGGGCCGTCGTCTGCACTTTCCGGTGGCCCAGCAGTTCCCCGATCATCGGCAGGCTCTCGCCCAGCGCCAATGCCCTGCTGGCGTATGAATGCCGCAAGTCATGAAGGCGAACTCCGTCCAGACCCGCGCGCTTGCGGACCCGGTCCCACGACTCGTTGATGTTCCGCTGCCCCGTGCCCTTCTTCCTCCCTGGAAACACCCACGGGTTGCCCTCGACCCGCGAGAGCGCGGCGAGGACCTTCGCCGCCGACGGCGGCATGGGCACCACCCGCGCTCCGGTCTTGCTGTCCACCAGCCGCATCTCCCCGGCCTTGAAGTCTAGGTCTTCCCACCGAAGCCCCAGTATCTCGTTCCGCCTGCAACCGGTCAGCACCAGCAGCCGGATCGCCGCGGTCGCGTGCGCCGACGCCAACCGTTCACGTGGAGCCGCATCAAGGGCCTGCCCGAGACGGTAGAGTTCGTCAGGCGTCAGGAACCGCTCGTGGCGTTTCTCCACCTTGTACCGGCGCACGAACCGGCAGGGGTTCCTCCCCGGCGGACGCCATCCCCAGTCCTCCGCCAGGTTGAACATCTTCACCAGGATGTCCACCGTGCGGTTCGCCACCGTGGGCATGCCGCTTAATCCGTACTGGAATTCCAGGATGTGCTTGCGCTCCACCTCCCTCACCAACAACTCACCCACCGCCGGTACGATGTGCTTCTTCAGCATCAGGCCGTAGTGCGACACGGTGGCGGGCTTGCAGTGCATCTCCACGTACTCCCGCAGATAGCGGTCCGCCAGGCCGGCGACCGTGGGGTCCGGCACGGGGTCTTCCGGGAACGGCGACTCCCCGGCCTTGAGGCGCGCGATGATCCGGGCCGCTTCCTTACGGGCCTCGTCCGCGGTGAGTTCTCCGTGGCGGCCCACCGTCACACGCTTCGATCGCCCGACGGCTCTCGTCTGCACGACATAGACCCTGGCGCCGGAGGGGTAGACCCGGACGCCGAATCCGGGCAGGTCCCGGTCCCAGAACACCGCATCCTTGTCATCGACAGCCAAGCGGTCGATAATGCGTTTGGAGAGGGTTAGGTACTGACGTTCCGACATGTCACGGTCCTCCTCGAAGCCTGGAAGCGCAGAGCCTACGGGCCTACGGTGTAATTGTTCGTTCATCGGGTGATGGCACAGATTCTGTGGGTTGCCGTCATCTC
>JAPPMC010000097.1:8634-76324 GCA_028819235.1 Bryobacterales bacterium | reverse complement strand
ATCCCTCTCCCACCATGCTCAGCTCTGGCCTCTCAAAAAAGAATCGCCCTGCACAGGGAGGTACCGAGTGACAATTCGGGCCACCGGCAAGGACCGTGGCCTGTATGACTCGTCGGAAACAGGCATTCACGACGGCGACCCAATCCGTCTGGCGGTTCACTTGGGCGACCGTCGGCGAGTCTTCGACCTTCCTGACGAGATCCCGGTGGAGGTCGAACTCGACGAATGGATTGCCGAGGGCACTCGGTTGGAGCTCTCCTACCCAACGGATGGGTTGCGCTTTCGCGGTAATACCAACTTCAAGTTCCAGTTCTCGATTGCCCACGACCACATCCTGAAGACCGATCCCGAACGGCATGCGGCAATCCTTTTGGACCGGCTGCCAAAGGCCCCTCAGAGGACGGCCGTCAACCCCAGGCACTGGAGCCATTGGACAGAGCAGTGGGAGGGACCGCGCCCCCGCCTGTTCGGCGCTGAGATCGAGGGTCCCCTCTTCGACAGCTGGCCACCGAAGCGCCAGATCGCGCTACTAGGCCAGTCGCCGAGCGCGGACGATGCAACCTCGATCCTGCTCCCGATCGCGCGCCGTGCGTGGCGCCGAAACGTGGACGCGGCGGAACTGGAACCGTTCGCGCGTATGGTCGCCGCTAGGGAGGCGGAGCCCGGGCCGGGCAACACGGCTGTCGAAGCTCTCAAGGAGGGCATCGTCGGCGTCTTGGCCTCGCCGTCCTTTCTGCTTGTCAACAGAGGCCAAGGCACGGCCGCCGATCGGTTCGCGACGAAGCTGAGCTACTTCCTCCGCGGCACGATCCCCGAGCAACGCCTGCGTAGGGCCGCCCAGAGCGGCGACCTAGCGACTCTCGACTCAGTCCGGGCCGAGGTTTCCCGGCAGCTGGTCGCCGGCGCCGCTGATGAGTTCCTGCGGGAATTCCCGATGGCATGGCTGGAGTTGGACCGCATCAACTTCATGGCGCCGGATCCGGAGCGCTATCCGCTCTATACGCGCAAGAGCCTGAGCGAGGACATGGTCTCGGAGGTTTTGCGATTCTTCCGCCACGTCGTTGAGAACAACCTGCCCGTAACCGAACTCTTGGCGGCAGACTACACCTTCCTCAACGCGGATCTGGCGCAGGTCTACGGTGTTGATGGAATTCCCCAAGACTCTCGGCTACGAAAGCACACGTTTACGGACGGCAGCCGGGGAGGACTGTTGGGCATGGGGGCCTTCCTGACGCTCACAGCGGACACGCTCTCGACTTCTCCGATCCACCGGGCGGTCTTTGTTCTGGAGAAGTTCCTCGGCATCCATCCCGCTCCGCCTCCACCGAATGTAGAGATCACGGAACCTGACATCCGCCAGGCAAAGACGGTCAAGGAGGTGCTGGCCACCCACGTTGCGGATCCCTCGTGCGCGTCGTGCCATCAGGCCATCGACCCCTACGGGTATGCCTTTGAGAACTTTGGACCGACCGGCGCTTGGAGGGACGCCTACTCGGCGCACATCGCTCCGAGGCCTCCGCGGCAGCAGCTGTTGGAGTTTGAGGAGCGGGACCGGCTGCGGGTCGCCCAAGAATTGCCTCCTGCGGACCGACCGTGGGAGCTGGCCCCTATCCCCGTCGACGCCAGCGCGAAGTTCCCGAACGGCCCGGAGTATGGGGACATAGCCGACTATCGAGAGCATCTGCTCAGCCCAGAGAACCGAGAGCGCTTTGTCCGCTGCTTCATAAAGAAGCTCTTGACGTATGCGAATGGGGCGGAACCGAGCTCGTCGACTAGCCTCGATCGCATCTTCGAGCGATCGGCAAGAAGCGGCCACCGGATCGTAGACACCATCGCCGCGGTGGTGGACAGCTCCCTGTTCCGCGACGACCTGCCGCAATGATCCGGTCCGCCAGACTGGCCGTCGCAGCAGCGGCGCTAGCGGGACCGCTGTGGCCGAGTGCCGAAACCGACAAGCCGAACATACTGCTGATCGTCTTTGACGACCTAAACGACTGGGTGAGCCCGCTTGGCGGACATCCGCAAGCGAGAACGCCGAACTTCGAACGGCTGGCCCGCCGCGGAATGACGTTCACGAACGCCCACATCACAGCGCCGCTATGCAATCCGTCGCGTGCCTCGCTGATGAGCGGAATGCTCAGCTCCTCTCTCGGCGTCTACGTGAACAGACAGGACTGGCGCAGCGCTCGGGCCTTGGACGGGAGGCCTGTGCTCCCGCAGTTCCTCCAGGGCGGTGGCTATCGCACGCTTGGCGGCGGCAAGCTGTTCCACGCAGCGACGGTGTCGGCTCAGCAGTTCTACGGGCTGCTGCCTGCACAGGGGTTCGACGACTACTATCCCGCCCGCGACAGGCAGCTTCCGGACGAAATCCGGCCTCTCGGGCGCCCAAGGAACAAGAGTCCAGGATTTGTGTCGGGGTTCTTCGACTGGTCTCCGATTGTCGCGGAGGATTCCGCGATGGCCGACGGCCAAGTGGTCGGATGGGCAGGCAGGCGGTTGCGCGAGGAGTCCGACGGCCCGCTCTTCTTGGGAGTCGGAATCTACCGACCGCACCTGCCTTGGTACGTGCCCGACGCCTACTTCGACATGCATCCGCTCGAGCGCGTCGAGCTTCCAGCGACCCTTGCCGAAGATCTGGACGACGTTCCGGGGGCGGAACGCTACGCGGGGAATCAGCGGATCCACCGCTGGATCTTGGCCAGCGGGAATTGGAAACGGGGTGTTCAGGCGTATCTGGCGTGCGTGAGTTTCGCCGATGCGATGCTGGGCCAGCTGCTCGATGCGCTGGACGCCAGCGGCCGCGCCACGAGCACGGTGATCGTGGCCGTCTCGGACCACGGCTACCACTTGGGCGAGAAGGGCCAGTGGCGCAAGTACACGCTCTGGGAAGACGCCACTCACGTGCCCTTGCTGGTCGTCGCACCGGGAGTGACCACACCTGGAAGCCAATCTTCCGAGCCTGTGTCCACGCTGGACATCTATCCGACTTTGGCGGACTTGGCCGGACTTAGCCCGCCCGTCCACTTGGAGGGGCACAGCCTACGACCCCTGCTCGAGGATCCCACGGCCGAGTGGCCTCACCAGGCCGTCACGACCTACCGATTCGGGAACCACTCCGTAAGGACCCGCCACTACCGGTACATTCGCTACAGCGACGGCGGAGAGGAGCTCTATGACCACCGGGAGGACCCGCACGAGTGGCGCAATCTCGCTCCGCTGCCTGGGTACGGAGACCTGACACGCCGCCTGCGGGCTTTGCTGCCAAGGGTCAACGTTGAGCCCATTGAGGCGATGTGGAGGTAGACACACAATGAGGCTTCGCGTGCCAATAAAAGCCGCGCTTGGCCCTGGCCGCCCTTGAACACGAGTCGGGTCTCGACCGGTCCCCACGGCCAGTGCCAGCCCACCTCGTCAGGCAGGGCTCGTCGAGCGGTCTTCCGGCAGGAGAGGCGGGCATCCGGCCGGGACCTAGTCCTCAGACCCTCTCCGCAAATGGGCCATCGCCATCAACCTGTGATCCACGGACATCAGGGGCGTGTCCAGCATGAAGCTGCACCGCGACCCCGGAGTGACGCAGCGAACCGCCTGGTTCATGCTGCACAGGCTCCGCAGTGCTTGGGGCGAGGAAGCGGAGAGCGAGGACTACGAGGGCCCTGTCGAGATGGACGAGACCTACATCGGGGGCAAGGAACGCACCAAGCATGCCAGCAAGCGCGGGAAGGTAGGTGGCGGATCCGGGGGCAAGGCTCCCGTGATTGGCGTCAAGGATCGCGGCACCAAGCAGGTCTCGGCACGGGTCGTGGAGAGCTCCACCAAGTTCGAGGCAATGAAAGCCTGCGAGGACCACGTCGCTCTGCAAGCCCCTGTCTATACCGACTACAGCCCGATCCATGCCGACATACCGAACCGCAAGTCCGTGAACCACTCAGCCGGACAGTACGTGAATGGCGATTTCCGTACCAACGGGATCGAGTCGTTCTGGTCCCTGTTCAAGAGGGGCTCTTGCGGCACTTATCACAAGATGTCTCCCAAGCACCTGCATCGGTACGTGGACGAGTTCACGGGGCGGAACAATATCCGCAATCATGACACGGTCGTCCAGATTCGGGAGTGGGTGGCCTGACTGATCGGCAAGCGGTTGATGTACAAGTCCCTGATCGCCGACAACGGACGCAAATCAAGGGCTCGTGGGTAACGAACTAACCGCAACGCCTGTCTGCACGGGTTCCCAGTCCCACTCAACGTCGTTTTATCTAAACAAATCTACCTTTAGCGCGATTTATTCGTTCTTCAGCGTGTTCCTGCACTTCGCAAACACCCGTCGCCGCGCTCCACTTGAAGCAGTCGATGGGTAGTCCCAATTCGCAGCACCGTTCTGAAGCCAAGCCTCGTCCAAGTCAAGTCTCCGCGTAGTTGATTGGCGTTGGATCCGGGTTGCCTCGCCATTCTACGGATTCCCGGACGACTGGACGATTCTGAGCGCCCTCACGATCTCCTCATCGTCCGGGTGGAGTTCGAGGGCTTTAGAGAGCTGTTCTGCAGCCTTGCCGTAGTCGCCGGAATGGCCGTAGACCAGACCGAAGTTCTTGTGAATCTGCCCTCTCGCGGGACAGTCTCCACAGGCTTCGAGTGCTTGGCGGAACAAGTCGAATGCGCGGTCCCACCGCTTCTTGTCTGCCTCGGCCAGAGCGAAGTTCCATAGGGTCCCCGCCCTGTCGGTGTCCTGCTCCTCGGTCTTGAGCGTTGCGAACCGCTGCAAGTATTCCCGCGCCCTCGCCGGATCGACTTCTTGCAGGGCCTGCGCGAGGTTGTAGATCGCCTCCTTATGACGGGGATCCAGCGAGAGCACCTTCTCCCAATGGGCGATTGCCTCCTGAAGGCGGCCAGCTTGGGCAACCGCCACGCCAAGGTCATAGTGAACAAGGGGATCGCCGGGGTCTAGCTCGACCGCCCGCCGAAGCAGGTCGACAGCACTCTCGTCGTTTCCGGATGCGCGTTCGATCAACCCCAGCAACTGCAATGACGGTGCATGCTGCCCGTTGAGCTCAGTTGCGCGGTCGAGGGCCTCGCGGGCCTCGGACATGCGGCTGAGGTCGTTCAACGCGCGCCCCCGGTTGTAGTGGGTCTCGAAGGAATCCGGCGCAAGGCGGACGGCCACGTCGAATTCCGCCAAGGCTTCCTCGGTCCGGGCCGCTTCCGCCAGGGCAATACCGAGATTGAGCCGAGCCTCGGCCGACGAGGGATGGTCCCGGATGATCCTCTCGAAATGCGAAATCGCCTCGTGGGGCCGGTCCAGCCTAGTCAGAACCATCGCCAGCCCCTGTCTCGCAGTGATGTGGTCAGGAGCCAAACGGACCGCTTCTGAAATGCTCCACAAGGCGTCTTCAAACTGCTCGTTCTCAGCCAGTTTGAGCCCGAGATTGAGATGCGCCTCGGCGTAGTCCGGCCGGATTTCAGTCGCTTTTCGGAACATGGCCTGCGCCGACGGGCCCTGTCCGAGCGCTTCGTAAGCGACTCCGAGATTTGCATGCGCCTCGGCGTGATCAGGGTCCAGTCGGATCACCTCCTGATAGAGGTCCTTGGCCTGCTCGGGATCCCCTGTGTTCATGTGCTGCGCAGCCTGCCGCATCAGGACAGAGAGACGGGACTGCTGCTGAGCACGCTCTCTGAACTGCTGGAACGCTGCCAACTCGGCACCGCCGGCGTCGGACTCGCCGAGCTTCAGCAGAAGCTTCCCGAGCCGGTACCGGATGTCCGGATTCTCCGGCTCGAGGTCGGCGGCCTTTCGCAAGTAGGCTGCCGCTTCCTGAGTCGCGCCTGCCTGCTCCAGTAATGCCCCTAGATTGAACAGCGTGTCGACGTGGCCCGGATCAATCTCAACGGCGCGCCGCAGTTCCTTCTCGGCCTCAGCGGGCCGGTCGAGCCGGCGCAGCGCCAGACCCCGCACATAGTGGCCCTCGAAACCCTGGAACAGGTTGCCGACGAGGTTGGCGTAGCGGTCGATCTCCGATAGCCCTGCCGCGTACTGGTGGCTCTGGACCAACACCTTCGCCAGCGTTAGGCGTGCTTCGGCGTGGTTCGGTTCCAATTCGAGGCCAGCGCGGAGTGCGTTGGCGGCCTCGTCATGCCGCCCCAGTTCTCCGAGCAACGAGCCAAGGTTGAATCGGACCAGGGAATTGCTCGGGAACTCTCGTGCTGCCCGCTCAAGGATCGCGAGAGCCTCGCCCCGGTTGCCAGTGTGCCGGTACTGCTGCGCTTCGTAGAGCGCGGCCTCCGGAGACTGAGCTAGCAAAGCGTGGATCAGCAACCCGCCAAAGGCTGCCGCCAAGAACCGAGAGAACCGCAGCATGCCCGGACCAGATGACCAGCTTCTCGCCCGCGATCCGGAGAACGGACTCATCAACTCGGAAGACACAGCAACCGCTGCCCTGTAGCTTACGAAGATCAGGAGCCAGCCGCCAAGGTCTCCGGCGAGGAAACCCTGGCGACCATGTCGACACGCCATGGGGACTGCCCGATCGGGCAGTCCCGGGAATCAGAAGTAGATCTTCAGACCCATTTGGATCTGGCGTGCCCGATTCGCGGTCCCTAGCACGCGGCCGAAGTTCCTGTGAGAGCGGTTGCGGTTTGGTGCAGCGTACTGAGGGGTGTTGAAGCCGTTGAAGAACTCGACCCTGTATTCGACGCGTACCGACTCGGTGGCGTCTACGGTCTTGAAGAACGAAAAATCGACGTTGTTGATCCCGTCCGCACGGAGGATGTTCCGACCGGCGTTTCCGAACGTCCCGGTCTGGGGCACGGCGAACGCGGCGGTGTTGATCCAAGCAGCAGGCGTTGGATTCGAAAGGACGGGATTCCCGACCAGGTCCGGCCTGTACCGACCATTGGCCATTCCTGTGCCAGCGATGTCGCCGTTCACAAGAAGGGAGTACGGCTGTCCGGATGTGAACAGGGCCAAGCCGTTGAACCGCCAGCCGCCAAGTACCGCTTGGGCGACGCGATTCTGGAACTTGACCGGAATCTCGTAGACCCAGTTGAAATTCAGGTTGTGGGTCAGGTCGATCGCGGAGACACTGCGGTCGATGTTGAAGTTGTACGGATTCTGCTGCGAGCAGCCCTCGCGAAACCAACCCGTGCATCCAATATCAATCACCTTGCCCCAAGTGTAGTTGACCATGAACGACAAGCCCTTCGAAAAACGGCGGTTGTACTGTGTCTGCAGCGAGTGATAGTTGCTGCGTCCCCAGGAAGTCTGGTAATTGTTGGGCCGGAAGAGCGGGTACAGAGCGCGCTGGCGGAACTCGGAGCGCTTCCCGGGAGTGACCGCCACGTTGTAGAAGGTACCGAGGGGAAGCCTCCGGCTGCCGGACCCGACGTAGTTGACCTCGAGAACCGTAGCCTCGTCGAGCTGCCGCTGGATACCGAAGTTCCACTGCATCGAGTAGCCATTCTTCATCCGCGGGTCGGAATACCACGCTCCCTGGTTATACGGAGTTGCAGTCGGGAGAATTCCCGTCGGTGCGGGATTCTTCGCGGAAACGCTCGGAACGGAATCGACTGGGTTCTGACCGTTCGCTAGCTTGCGACCGACGTCGGGCCATGTATGGCCTAGGTTCTGGGTGTTCTGGGTTATGCCGGCGAAATTGTCGAAGTAAACTCCGCTCGAGAACCGGATTGCGGTTCTTTCGTTCAGCCGGTACGCGAAACCGAGACGGGGCTGCCAGCTGAGCGGCCACGGATCTTGGACGTAGCCGCTCGGTGCAATCTGGACCCGGTCCGGGAGGGCACCACTGGGATCCGGGAGGCAAGGTGCGACACGCTTGACCTCGCACGTTGGCGGCGCAGCGGTGATCCAGAAGACACCCTCGTTGTAATCGATGTTGCCGAACTCGACCGTGTTCTCTTCGGCGTTGCCGAACTGGGGCAGCACGGTGTGGTCCATCCGCAGTCCGAAGTTGATCGTCAGCTTCTGCGTGGCCTTCCACTGGTCCTGGGCGAAGAAAGAATACAGTGCCCCTCCCCTGGCACGCTTATGGAAGTCGCGCCGTGACCAGGCGTTCGGCACATTGAGCAGGAACGACGCCAGCGGGTGCCCGGTGCTGCCCGGGCTGGCCGGGCTGGCCGTGCCGACCGTGGTGAAACTGTTGCTGTGGTCGTTGGTCGTTCCGAAGTGGCCAACGATGTTGTACTCGGCTCCGAATTTCAGCGTGTGTGCACCCGAGATCTTGGTGTAGGTGCCCTTGTATTGCCACGTATCGCTCGTGCGGGTGAATCCGGTCCGCTCGCCGCCCCCGAAGTGTTGGGCGACACTGACATTAGGAACGAATGTCTGGCCGCTGCGGAAGCCGCCGGCATAGTCCGGATTCCAGCCCACGGTGGAAATGAACCCGTCCGGAAGGCTCGTGAACGAGTTGCCGGTGTCGCGCTTGACATCGGTACGGGCGAAGGACACTTGCAGGATGCTGGTCGGGTCAAACGTATGGACCCAGTTCGCCGCGACATTGAGATTCTCGATGTCGATGAAGCTGGTAAAGTTCTGCCGGCCGGCCGTGCCCGTCCGTTCGTTGGTCTGCGCGCTCCACCGAACGTAGGCCATGTCCGCATCGCTGAAACGGTGATCGACCCGGCCTGAATACTCGTACTGGTCGAGCTTCGTGCCGGTCGTGTCCCTCTGGTTGAGGTTGCCCAAGTCCGTGCCGAGGTCGATCGGAAGTGGGACGGTCTGCTCGAGGTAATACACGAACCCCGGGTCAAGCCGGCTCTGCGGGATGACGTTGCCCGGGAACGGATCGCGGACCGCACTGCCGTCGGGCCCGGTCCGGGTGGAATAGGGGTCGTAGATCTCGCGGTTCGAATCGCTGATGTCGCCCGTCCGATTCATCGCGGTCGGCGAGCGGTAGTTCCGGTTCGCCGGGGCACGATTGGTGAACCCCTGGAAGGCGGCGTAGTAGAAAGTCCTGTTCTTGACTATCGGCCCGCCGATCGTCGCGCCGAACATGTTCTGGGCGAGGGCCGCCTTCTCCCGCAGGAACGTGTTGCGGGCGTCCAGGTTGTCGTTCCTGAGGAAAGACCACAGGCTGCCCTTCGTAGCATTGGTTCCGGCCTTCGTCACCACGTTCACGACGCCGCCCGTGACGCCGCCGAACTCGGCCAGATCGTTGTGCGATTGGACCTTGAACTCCTGGATCGCGTCGATGATCGGCGGCACGGCGTAGGTGCTGGTCATCGTGCCCTGGTTGTTCACGCCGTCGGTCAGGAACAGGTTGTTTCGGTTGTTCTGGCCATTAATCGAAGGGAAGCTGAATGTCCCGACCGAGGTGCTACCGAAGCCGCCCCTGCTCTGCGCTACGTTCACCGGGGAAGCACCCGGAGTGAGCATGAGCAACTGGGTAAAGTTCCGACCGTTGAGCGGCAAGTCCAAGACCTGCTGCTCGGTCATTGCCGTCCCAAGTTCGGACGAGGACGACTGGACCTGGGCACCAACCGCCTCGACCGTGACCGACTCAGTCACAGCGCCGACTTCGAGCACGATGTCGAACGTCGCGGTCTGGTTCACCACGAGCACGAACGGCTCGATAGCCGACGTCCGGAAACCCTCGGCGGATGCCTCGATAGTGTAGAAGCCAGGCGGGATGTTCACGAAAACGTAGTTGCCGACCGCGTTGGCCTCGGATCGGTGCTCGATTCCCGTCTCGACGCTCGTAAGGACCACGTTCGTGCCGGGCACCACCGCGCCCTGTTGGTCGGAGATGGTGCCATTGACTGCGGAACTCGAAGCCTGGCCAAACGCCGAGCCGGCAAAGACGGCAAGCATGCAGCACAGCAGTGCCGCTGTGCGCAGGACACGCGATGTGCGTGTGCCGGAACTGAATGGATCGCTATTCATGTCGACTCCTTTGGGAATTACATCGCTGACTTTCCAAGCGGCCCCGATTCGATCGACTCGCCGACCGCTAGGATGTCACCACGCGAGGCTTGGCCTAGACGTGCCGGGGCCCCTGCTTGCGCGTTTTGCGTAGAGGACGCAGAAGCGCTTTGGCTAGAGCCTCTAGCGTCGCGCCCTCAGAGTGATTCTTCACGCGCACAGTATACCTTGGGCGAGAATACCTTGGGCGAGAAGGGCCAGTGGCGCAAATACACGCTGTGGGAAGACGCCACTCACGTGCCCTTGCTAGTCGTCGCACCGGGAGTGACCACACCTGGAAGCCGATCATCCGAGCCTGTGTCCACACTGGACATCTATCCGACTTTGGCAGACTTGGCCGGACTTAGCCAGCCCGGCCACTTGGAGGGGCACAGCCTACGACCTCTGCTTGAGGATCCCACGGCCGAGTGGCATCACCAGGCCGTCACGACCTACCGATTCGGGAACCACTCCGTCAGGACCCGTCACTACCGGTACATTCGCTACAGCGACGGCGGGGAGGAGATCTATGACCACCGGGAGGACCCGCACGAGTGGCGCAATCTCGCTCCGCTGCCGGGGTACGAAGACATGACACGCCGCCTGCGGGCTCTGCTGCTAACGGTCAACGCTGAGCCCATCGAGGCGATTTGGAGGTAGACATACAACGAGGCTCCGCATGCCAATGAAAGCGGCGCCTGGAGCTGGCCGCCGTTGAACACGAATCGGGTCTCGACCGATTGTCAAGACCAGTGCTAGCCCGCCTCGTCAGGCAGGGCTCGTCGAGCGGTCTTCCGGCAAGAGAGGCGGGCATCCGGCTGGGACCTAGTCCGCAGACCTTGGTGCTACCCTCTTGACGCATGGCGTCAACAAAGGGCGACCGCACATCCACCTCCCTCCGCCTGTCGCACGGCTTGACGCGTCGCAAACTCGCGGGGTTGCTGGCGCTCCTTTCGTCACCGGGCCGGTCGCCCGGGCAGCGTCTCCCAAGGGTGCTGATTGACACCGACGCGGCGAACTACTTCGACGACCAGTTCGCGCTCGCGTACGCCGCGACTTCTGGTGCGGAGCTCAGGCTAGAGGCCGTCTACGCCGCACCCTTCACCAACTCCCGCGTGAGCGACCCGGCACAGGGCATGCAGCTGAGTTTCGAGGAGATCGGTTCAGTGCTCGAAGCGACGGGCGTTGAGGTTGACGTGCGGATTAGGAGAGGTGCCGACCGGGTGATCCCGGCTCCCGGGCAAGCCGTTCCGAGCCCGGCCGCGGAAGACATCGTTCAGCAGGCGGCGAATGCCCGTCCCGCCGATTGCATTCTGGTCTCAATTGGTCCGGCGACCAACGCAGCAAGTGCGCTGTTAATGGATCCAGCGTTGGCTGGACGCATTACGGTCGTCTGGCTTGGCGGCACACCGCATCAGTTTCCGACGGCCAGCGAATACAACCTGCGCCAGGATGTGCACGCTGCACGTGTGCTGCTCGACTCAGGTGTCCGCCTCCTCCACGTGCCCGCCCAAGGGATCGCCGAGAAGCTCAGCGTCACTCTCCCGGATCTTGAGCGCCGCCTAGCTGGGCGGTCCCCCATCGCCGATTTCCTGCTGTCGAGGGTAAAGAGGCATGCTCCGGTACACGGAGGCGAAGTCGGATCGCCCGTGCCCTTGGCGATCTGGGACATGGCTGCGATTGCGGCGGTTGTCGCTCCCGGCTTTGTCGAATTCCAGTCCGCCCCAAGCCCAATCTTGGGCCCCGACCTCCGGTGGAGTATCGACTCAGGCAGGCACACCGTAGACGTGGCGACCCGGATATCGGCGAGTGCGGTATTTGACGACTTCTTCCGCAAGCTTGAGACATCGCCGGAGTCAGCGTAGGGACCACCGGATTGACCGGGCCCCCGGTCGCTGGGCCAGTTGCGAGCCCGCGGGGAGCATTGCGACGGTTTCCCACCAAACACACGGTGTGGCCGGCCCCGTGGAATCGAGGATTGCCGGCCGGCAACTTGAGACTGCAACAGCTACGAATTGCACTCGAGGCCAGGACCGTCGTTGACCGATGTCTCGTAGAGCGCGGCCACGACTCACTCAGATGGACATCTCGGCCAATGCCGCTCGACCTTGGGGCGCGTTCGGGGGCCGCGCTGCTTGTCTCGCGCCCGGAGTGGGCACTTGACTTGGCTTCCACCGTCCCGCAGGCCGACCTCCTGAAGCGTCGCCGAACGCGTCGAAAGCCCCGGCGGCAGGACGCATCGAGCGATGGATGGGCGCGATTGTCCGTTGTAGGCCTGAGCTGGGCCGATTGCGGCGCCCTGGATGCGCCACGCAACACGTCCGGACGAGCGCAAGATCAGCGAAGAAGCGGCGGGCACTTGGCTAAACGGGGCGGCGCTGCTGCCGCTCTAAAATCCGTCTGAGGCCGCCCTGACTTCACGGTCCAGGCCAAAGGGCTGTGGTCGGAAGCGGATGGCGGGGCGACTCGCGACATGCTTCTGTGAATCGGATCGGGGCGGGTCTAGGCAACCCTCTCTTAGAAGGGCCATTGGAAGTTCGTCAAACCATTCCTGCCGGGTAGGGCCGGGCCGGCAAGACCTGCAAACGCTGGACCAGCAGTCTAGAATGGCGAAGTCCTGCGGTATCCGTGCCCAATTCCATGCCTTCTCGGTCCGGCTCTCCTCGCGGCGCTTCTGATCGTCGGCGTCGGAACTCTAGCACTACCGTCGTCAGTAAGTGCCCAAGACTCCAGCAATCCGGGCCCGGCCAGCAAGAATCCGTTCTCGAGAGAGCCGGCCGCCGTGTTCGCTGGCCGCCAGATCTATCTGCAGCGGTGTGCTGTTTGCCACGGCCAAGCTGCCCGTGGCAGCATGGCCGCCAATCTTGTCCGCAGCCGCTTTGTGGCGAGAGGGCCCGATCGAGGGCTGTACGAGATTATCGTGAGAGGCATCCCGGGCACGGAGATGCCGCCGCAGCCGGACCTGGGAGAGGATCAGGTTTGGCAAGTAGTCTCGTACCTTCACAGCCTTGGGCGCCCGGGGTTGCAGCCACCCGTGCCCGGCAACCCCGACGCTGGACGGTACGTGTTTAGGACTGCAGGTTGCTCGGAGTGCCACCGGATTGACGGCGAGGGAGGATTCTGGGGCCCACCGCTTGACTCCATTGCCGCTCGCAAGAAGGCCGACGAGATTCGAATGGACGTCCTGGAGCCCGGAAGACAGGTGGCGGAAGGCTATCGCCAGGTCGTCGTGGACACGAAGGCCGGCGACATCTTAGAGGGGCTGCTCAAGAATCAGGACACATTCTCGGTGCAAGTCCTGATGCGCGACGGATCCTTCAGCTTGCTATCGCGGGAGGACATCCGGCAGATCAGGATCAGCCTTGATTCACCGATGCCTTTAGACTACGGCGAACGGCTCGATTCCGAGGAGATGCAGGACCTGTTCGCGTTCTTGGACCGCCAGCGCGACCCGTTCGTTCCATACGAACGAGGATTCCAGAACTACTGATGGCCAAACTTTGGACCGAATCCCTTGGCATGAGCATGAGGCATTCGTGGCAGCCCGCTCAGGGGTCACTCTCCACAGGAGCTCATCTCGAGTCCAACGCGGCCGCCCCGCTGGTAGGCCCATGCTGGCAAGGCAGCGCCGCTTCGCCGAATGATCCGTCTAGGTCTGATGGAGGAACTGAAGGGGGCGCGAAGCTGGCGGTCGAGCCAACTGCCCAAGACGGCACGGGCGACCGCACCGCCGCCGCCCGGTCATTCCTGATGCGAACATCGTTGGCCGCGGTCTTGATAGCGGCTGCTCCGGTCGTCGCGGACGGCTTCGATGGCGCGGTTCGAGAGGACCGTCACAAGTCAGCGCACAACTGGCTGAGCTACGATCGCGACAACACCGGACAGCGCTACAGCCCTCTCGACCAGATCAACGCCAAGAACATCGGAGATCTGGTCGTCAAATGGGTTCACCAGTTTCATCCAGTTCCCCTCCGCTCCGAGGTCACCCCGCTTGTCAGGGACGGTGTGATGTACGCGACTGCCGGGGGGACGATGGCCGTCGCGATCGATGCCACGACTGGCCGGGCTCTCTGGCGTTTCGACTACCCGTTCGAGGGCCCCGGGGACAGGCGGCCTCCAAACTGGAACCGCGGTTTCGCTATCTCCGGGCAGCGGCTGTACATGGGCACGGTCGACTGCCATCTGCTGTCCTTGGACGCTCGGACAGGCGCCTTCTTGTGGAAGTCTGCGATTACTGTGAGCCAGCCTTGCTTCGGGGCCACGTCGGCTCCGCTAGTGGTCCGCAATAGGGTCTTGATTGGTGTCCGCGGGGGCGACAGCGGGCGTCTGCGGGGGTTTCTTGACGCCTTCGATTCAGAGACGGGCCAGCGGGCATGGAGATTCTATACCGTCCCTGGCCCTGGCGAGCCCGGATCTGAGACTTGGCCAGACACGGACGTTTGGAAGGGCGGGGGAGCGGCGACGTGGATCACGGGTACGTATGACCCCGAACTGGACCTGATCTATTGGCCGACCGGGAATCCCGGGCCCAAGGACTTCGATGGCCGCGACCGAGAGGGCGACAATCTCTATTCGGCGTCCGTGATTGCCCTGCGCCCGGACGATGGCAAACTCGTCTGGCACTACCAGTTCACACCGCACGACGAGCACGACTGGGACGCCAACGAGACTCCAGTGCTAGTGGACGCCGCGTGGAGAGGCCAGCCGAGGAAGCTTCTGCTGCAGGCCAACCGGAACGCGTTCTTCTACGTGCTCGACCGCGTCACCGGCGAGTTCCTACTCGGCGAGCCCTTCGCCAAGCAGACCTGGGCGGAGCGCATCTCTCGAGACGGAAGGCCAATCCTGATCCCCGAAGCAGCACCGTCCCTCCAAGGAGCCCATGCTTGCCCGGACATCCATGGAGGAACGAATTGGCACGCTCCGTCGTTCAATCCACCCTCCGGTCTCTTCTATGTCGTTGCCCGGGACAGTTGTGGGATTTACTACCGCACCGGCCACAGCATCGATCACGACCTTGCCGGTGGGGCTAGGCAGTTCGTCCGGGCAATTGACTACCGGGACGGCTCGCTGCGCTGGGAAATTCCGTTCTTGGGGGACGAGGCCCAAGAGATCAGCCACGCCGGCACGATGACCACCGCGGGAGGGCTAGTGTTCTTCTCCAGCAGGGTTGGGAATTTCGTGGCCGCGGACGCGGGCACGGGAGCCGTTCTGTGGCACTTCAACACGGGGGGCACGATTCGCGCTTCGCCCATGACATTCGCGCACGGTGGTCGGCAGTTCGTCGCGATCGCCTCCAAGAACGGTATCTTCGCCTTTGGCCTGCACTCTCCGCCGAATCGGCCCTGACGACGCTCTGCGATCCTCTTCACCGCTCGCGCTGGCCCACGCGTTTTCTGTGGCTCGAGGGTCAGCCCGAGGGCCAGCACCTTGGTAGGTTGCTCTGGATCGCCCCGAATCTTGGGACCCATCGGTGACCGAAGTTCACTAGGCTCCACCAAGATGGCGGGAACCCACTCGGTGGCATTCAGTCCTGTAGAGCGGCTCGCTGAGCGCTCAAACAAGTCTGGCTCCTGAGCTCCCATAGTCCTCATCACACCGGCCCCGCCAGATCGTCTTGCGGACATTGTGCGATCGTACTGGCGGTCCACATCCTTGAGGCTCTTCACAGATTGGCTCGGCCTTGTCGGGGGCCAGCCGAACATCGTTCAGCACTACTTCGGAGACTCCCCGCAGCGGTCTGCTTCCCTCATCGCTGTGCCTGACCGTGCATGCCTCAATGCACTGGACAGACCGCGCCGGGGACCGTCCCGAAGGTGGGCCTCTTGGCAACTGGCCTAGCCGTCAAACCGACCGCGCGGTGTTGAGTCCTTGCTCGCAATTCGGCCAGCCGGAATGCCCTTCGCGCGGCCCGCCTTGCCCCAGATGAAGAATCCGCTCAAGGTCGCAATCGCGAGGATCACTCCGGACACGCCGGCAAGCGGCACGCCGACCGCGACTGCCAGAAAGGCTCCGGCTGGCGAGGTAGCGGCGAGGCTGAACCCCACGATCTGCCCACGGGACTCGATCTGCTGGCGGTGGGCTGCCTGGCGCTCTGCCATTGCGAAGATTCGCTCGACCCCGCCTTTGACAACTTGGTCGTACCCGCGCAGCACGGAGGGTGGCGGGAGTGGCCCTTGGACGTGGTACGCAGCCCTTCGCACCGCCAAGACTTCGGCGGCCTCCGGCTTGGATGGCTGTCCCCGAGCTTCCAGTTCGCCGCCACCATCGCGCTCGGTCGCCCCTTCAGCTGGCACCTCATCGCCGGTCATCGTGGCCCGTCAGCCACGCTCGCGTGTTCGATGGCCCACCTGATGTCGTTGCCAAAGGCCCACCAATCGCTCTCCATAGCCTCCAAGTCTGATCGGGGGTCTTGGCCGGCCAGAATCCCTGCCAGGCTGGCTATGCCCCGTAGAAGGTGGTGCATCCTGCCGCTCCCCGGATCCTGCAGCGCAGCCCGGGGGATCCGATTGTTGACCGCCAAGTCTGGGTAGCGTCCTAAGATTCCCGCCATGATCGCCCCATGCGGCTGGGTCAGGATCCACCGGGCCGCCCTTGCCAGGTAGCGCCGCGCAGCGCGTTTCATCCGCGCAAGCGTCTTCGCACCACTTGCAAAGCCCTCCCGACTTGCGAAGCACACCCAGTGCGGCCCCGCGTCATCGATGACTGCCCAACCTTCGGCGGCCAGTGCCTTGACGGTCTCTAGGACCGCAGGGTCGGATGGCCCGTGAGGGCCAGGCTGGAATGCGAAGTGCGGCCCGCCCGTCCCGTCCGCTGCCTCGCGGTCAGCCAGTAGCAGGAGGTTCTCGATTTGAACGTCGCTGAACCGCGCTGCTTTCCCGCCGGCGGCCATGGCGGCCAGCACGATTTTAGGACGTTCAAAGCGTGAACCGCGATGGCCTTGCCCGTATTGGGACTGTCGAATGGCTTCCACTGACTGGATTGTAATTCGCTCCCGCCAACAGCACCGCGTCCGAATGGGCCCTCTCGGCCACGGTCCTGGGCGTGCCCACAAGCCGATCTAGGGCGGGCCCATTGACATTGCCGATCGCCTTGCCGCCGGTGCGCACCTATCCTTCGGGGAGGGGGCAATACTGGCGAAGCGAGGTTGGATACGCGCACGTGAGCACGGTCGACCAGAACCCCGAGGCCCAAATCCGCGTCCTGGAGCGGCCTGACCGGTCCTACCCGCGCCGGGCCCGCCGCCGGAGCACGATACGGAGGAATCGCAAGCCCACAGATCCCCCGATCGCGGACTGAATCGCGCCCCGTCTTGACGCCATCCGGCGGCGCTTAACCGAACTCACTTCCATCCCTAAACGAATGCCATTGGATGTGGAACGGGAGCGCACCAAGCTCACCGCGCAACATCTCCGGGGAAGCTGGGGGGACGGGTCGCCGTTCCTTAGATCCCGGGCACGTCCAGAGTTGCAGGCCATTCTGCGCGATAAGAAGATGCCCCGGTGGCGAGATCGCCCAGATCATCGACATCCACGTCTCAACACTCTACGAGTGGCTCCCGCGCAGAGACCAAACCGCCAGAGCATCGCGCGAGGTCGGATGCCACTATCGCCACCAAAGACAACGGCTTGGCCTGAGGAATGGGCCTTCGGTGGACGGGCCGTGACTTGTTCCCCTAGCGCGATCGCTATTGTTCTGCGATGGTCAGGCCCGAACGCGGAATTCTTCAATGGCGTCTTGGTCCACGTCCAGTCCCAAGCCTGGCAAATCAGGGAGCTTCACGAAGCCGTCCTCGATCTCAAACACTTGTGGCGTCCGGAGCACCCTGAGCCCGGGAGACCACTGCTCCTGCGGGAGGTTGGGCTGCCCGATGATCTCCTGGTACTCGCAGTTCGGCATGGCGCAGCCGGCTTGGATGTATCCCGCCAACGAGAGTCCAGCCGTGCCGTGCTGGATACACGGGACGTTGAAGGCCTCCGCAAGCACACTGATCTTGCGCGCGTTGAGGATCCCCCCACAGATCCGCGTGTCCGGCTGCAGCACGTCATAGGTGCGATGGGTGAGGAACGCGAGGAACTGGTGGATGGACTTGCCCAGTTCGCCACCAGTGATCGGAATATCCACCTCGGCTGCGAGCCGTGCGGGGCCTTCAAGGTCGTGCCCATCGAAGGGCTCCTCAAGCCAACGCGCGTTGTGGCGCTCGAGACCGCGGGCGACCTGGAGCGCTGTGTCGTAGTCCCAGACCCAGCCGGGACGGACCGCTGTCCGGTCAAACATGATCTCGAAGTCGTCACCTACCGTCCTTCGCGCCAACGCCAGCATCTCCACGTCGTCCATCGGACGCGGCCGCCATGCGCGCACCTTCATAGCGTGGTAGCCAGCGTCCTTTAGGTGTGCCGCGTATTGGGCCTGAGTCTCGAATGGGACGTCCGACTGGTCGGGCTTGCCGGGGAAGACACACGTGCGGTAGACCTTCAGACGGTCGCGGTAGCCACCGAGCAGCCGAGCAACCGGGAGCCCGGCCGCACGCCCGATTGCGTCCCAAATCGCGTGCTCGACGCCAGACCAGCCCTGGACTCCCGACTCCCCGCGCTGCATCTGCAGCCGCTGCAGGTGCCGGTCGATCGCGAACAGATCCTCACCCTCCAGCGTCGGCCTTGCCCACCTCTCGATCAGGGCCACATCGCCTCGTACGAAGGAGGTACCCACGATGCCGGCGTCTGTGTGAACCCGATTGACTTGGTAGCCGTAGATGCGATAGGGGTCCGACTCTCGCCCGTCTGGTGAGGGAATCCGGATCCGAAAGGTCTCGATCCGCGTCATGCGGACCTGGGAGACGCGATTCCCCTGTTGGGCCTTGAGGAACTGTGGGAGATTCGAGCCGACCGCCAGCGCAGTGGCCATTCGTGCCATAGCCTGGCGTCGGGTTGTCCGGTCCACGCCCATCAGGCCTCCGGCTCCACGTCCCATCCAAAGCCCGGCCCGTCGGAGGGCCGGGTGTAGATGCCCTCGGGTCCTCGGGTGAGGTTGTTGTCCTCTTCGTAGCGCTCGTAGACGACGTCCGGACCGCCCGGCGCCGGCATGAACATCTCCGCCCAAGGCGAGTTGGGAGTTGCATAAATGAAGTGCACGGCGTCGCGTTGGCCTCCCGCGTGGGGAATCACAGGGATGTCGTGAGCGGCCGCCATGTGGGCAATCTTGACGAGTTCGCTCATGCCGCCGCACCAGTGGATGTCGGGCTGCCAAATCTCGGCTCCGTTCACACGCAGCAGTTGGCGGAAGCCGTAGCGGGTGTAAACATGTTCGCCGGTCACGATGCGCGTTGAGGTGATCTTCTGTCGCAACCGCCCGAATCCCTCGAAATCGTCGGGCGGGAGGGCCTCTTCGATCCAGTAGACGTTGTAGGGCTCAAAGGCTTCGGCAAGTTCCAGCGTGTACCGCTCCGTCAGCGCCATCCAACAGTCCATCAGAACGTCGCCGTCCGGGCCGACGGCCGCCCGCGCCCGCTTGACGAGTTCGACATTCTTGCGAATGCCCTCCCGTCCGTCCGCCGGCCCGTAGGGCAGGGCCAGCTTCAGCCGCGTGTAACCGAACTCAACGTGCTGCTCGATGTCGTTGCCGGTGCAATAGCAGGGGATCCTCTCATGGATCCTGCCTCCCAATAGTCGCCAGACAGGGACATTCCAGACCTTGCCGGCCAAGTCCCAGAGTGCGACGTCAACGCCGGAGATGGCATTGACAGTGACGCCCTTGCGACCGTAGGACATCGTGGAGCGCCACATGATGTCCCACAAGCGCTGGATGTCGAGCGGGTTCTCGCCGATCAGCAGTTTGGTCAGGTGATCCTCGACGATCACGCCTCCGCCGGGTCCCCCAGGGCCGTATCCCTTCACGCCCTTGTTGGTGCTGATCTCGACCCAGAAGCTACCAGTGCGGGGACCGTCAGCTCGGAACAGGCTGCGCATGGGCTTGTACTTGGGATAGATCGAGACCGGATTTGCGACTTCGACACCTCCGGTGGACCAAGAGCCCGGGGCTGGTTCGTATCGCGGCACGGGCCTCTTGGGCCGCATCGTGACGAGCCGCACACCCGTAATCGTCAAGTCATCTTCGACAAGGGGAGCGGCTCGGGTCAGCAGCTGTGCCGCCGCTGCGCAAGGGGCAAGCTTGAGAATGGTGCGTCGGTCCATAGTTTTCTCCTTTATTGGTCAACAAGGCGATCCGATGCCCGGATCGTGCCATTGGCGCGGGTTAGGGTCGCGGATAAGGCCGAGGCTTGGGGGCTCTCCTTGTGGCCTCCGGAACCCGGAATCGGCTGCGTCTTGCGGCGACGGCGCATCCCCACCCTCGTCCGCGTTTCCCCGTTTCCCCGCACGGTTCCGTAGTGGGGCGCCGGAGGCCGACTGTCCTGCAGGAAGCCAAGCAACCGAAGCCCTCATGAGTGTACGCGTGTTTGCCGGTGACATGTGACCCAAACCTCGGCCCAACCAGAATCGCGGACCTGTCCTTCGTCTCAGACGTTGTCGCAATGCGGCTCCCTCCACGGGGACCGGGGCGCCGTGTGCCATTCTCGATGCCCATCGACACACCCCTCCGGACCCGTACCTATCGTTATCTCAGCTTTCCGTTCGACCGCTTCCGCCGCAGCGGTTCGCCGGCACGGGAACTGTCGTGGCGCAGGCTCGGTCATCCGGCGTTGCCGGTACATTCGTGCAACTGTACTCCGGTCGTCACGTGACGGATGAGCAGCCCGGCACGTCGAAACAATTAGTGATTCGCCTGTCCCCAGCCAGCACATGTCAGCGAGCTGGCTGGGGCGCTGCCGGTCTCGGCTGGCGGTGTCAACCAGCCAAGCTGGGCGCAGTCGCGTGCTCTGGATTGTCGTGGAGCGCGCGCCACGCGCATTTCGGGCGATACTTGTAGTTGTCAGCGAGGAAAGGCCCTACAGGATGTATGCCGATTGACGATTTCAGGCATGCTTGTGTTAGGCCGTGAGGAGAAGGACCTTGATTTTTCGATCAGATACCGGGCCCTGCCCGGGCCCGGGGGCCGGTGTCGGCGCGCCTCCGGGACGACTTGGACGAGCGCGAGGAGTCGCGCTCTGGGCGCTGTCGTTGGCCCTGCTGGGCTTGGCGAGTGAGCCGAGTTCGGCGGCCGACCCAAACGCTCCCACCGATGAGCAGGTGGCCGCCGCTGTGGCGGCCTCTGACAGGCTCCTCAATATGGGGCGGGTCGGCGAAGCGTACGAAGGAATCCGACCGATCGCGGAGGCGAGGCCGGACTCGAATCAGGCCACGTTTGCGTTAGGTCTGGCCGCTCTAGCAGCGGCGGACGCGGCGGCGGCCAGCGGAGCGCAAACTCAGGGGCGAGAGCCCCGCGAGCTCTACAATATTTCCATTCGCGCCTTTCGAGGAATGCTGGTCAAGGATCCCTCGTTGCTGCGGGTGCGGCTGGAACTAGCTCGCGCGCTGTTTTCCCGCGGCAGGTGCCTCTCGCCGCCGGCAAACCTCATCAAGCACATTCTGGGCGACGATTGCTGGGCAGCTGAGCAGCACTTCTTGCGTGTGCTTGGCTCGAACGTGCCCCCTCAGGTGGCGCTCAACGTGAGGAGGTACATCCAAGTCTGCCGGGCGCGCAAGCGGGCCAACGGCAGCCTAACCCTAGCGCTCGCTCCGGACTCGAATGTCAACACGTCCACCTCGGCCCAGACTGTCAACATTTTCGGCTTGCCGTTCCAGCTCACCGACGAGGCCCGCGCCACGAGCGGCATCGGAGTGGTTGCCTCGCTAGGCGCCGAGATCCAAAGGCCGCTCCCGAAGTTCAAGTGGATTCCGGCCTCTGCCGTGCGGTTGCGGGTGGGCGGGATCTTGTTCCGTCGAGAGTATTCCGGAGGCGATTGGGACGATCACAACTACAGCACATATGCAGGTCCCCGTTTCATCAGCAGCAAGGGCCAGTGGAGCATTCTGTTCCAAGCCGACAGTCGGGCTGTGAATGGCCGACCGTACAGCCGGCAGTACGGCCTGCGGCTTGAGGGCGTCCGGCTCGTGACGCGCAAGCTTTGGGTCGGGGGAAGCCTTGAGGGATCCCGGCAGACCGCAACAAGCGTGGAAGGACCGATAGGCAAACCGGGGAATAGCTGGAATGGCCAGTCATTCGCGTCGTATTCCGTGCTGCCATCGCTGAACGTAAGATTCATGGGCGGGGCCGGTCACGAGAACACGGACCGCCTGGCCACTCGGCACCGGTCGAAGTGGGTCGGAGTGATGGGCACGTACGACCTGCCGCTCGGATTCTCAATGACGCTGGCCCAGCAGTTATTCTTCACAGATTTCGAACAGCCGAACTACCTCTTCAGCCCCAATCCGCCGGAGACGAAGCTGTGGTTCTCAAGGCTCGCCCTGTTCAACCGCAAGATCCGGTTTGGGGGCTTCTCTCCTTCGATCTCACTGATCCGTGAGAAGCGGGACTCTAACTTGACCTTGTACCAGTACGAGCGCTACCGGGCTGAGGGTGGCGTGGTGCGAGTCTTCTGAGGCACACACGACGGCTTCCGTTCCGGAACAGGTCCCGAAGTCTTCCCGATCGGCCAACGTGCGGCCTCAGGCGAGATGCCGCAGCCGAATGACATCGCAGCAATCTTCCTAAGTCGCGGCCCGCGTTTGTCTTGCTGCGGAGCGAACCGACGGTGGGCCGCCTGGCTAGGTTGGCCGATGGCATGCCCGTCGGCCCGTGGCCGTGAAGAGCGCGTCGACAGCTCGTCTGACCTGGTCCAGCAGCAACCTCCGGCAGGAAGTTCTGTGCCATTTGGGACGCTTCGGCTGCTGTGGGGACAGGCCGCCCGGATGGACCCGTCAGGCGCGACGCGCTGATAGCATTGAAAGCTGTGGTGCTCGATTGGCGCGCGCCAGCGTGTGCAGTAGCCGCGATTGGCCTGACCGTTGCGGCATCGGCCCAGGATCAGGGTGGACAACCGCCTCCCACGAGCTCGTCAGAGGCACAGAGCGACGCCGAAAGCACAGAAGCCGCGCAACCGGCGGATGCCCAAGCGAGCCGCACGGATATCAACCTGCTCGGCGAGACCTCGTCGGAATCTGGGGAGAGCCGCCGCAACGAGAATGTCCAATTCAACCTTGTCGACAACAATGCACTCAAGGAGCTGAACATACGTCTCGGTACCACCGCGACCATCGTCAGCGAATTTGCCGTGGACCGCGGATACTTCGGCTCCGAGTACGGCAAGCCTCCCACACCTCCATTGCATGTACCTTCCAGGCCTGCCTCGAAGTTTCACGGGGACGCGTTTCTGCGGCACAACAACAGCGTGTTCTCAGCGAGGTCCTTCTTTCAGGTCGGGCCGGTCCGCCCGGCGCGGGAGAACTTCTACGGGGTGAACGCAAGCGCGCCCGCGGGGCCGCTCGGAGGGCTCACGATTTCAGCCTCCCAGAACAAGATCCGCGGGAACGTCAATGGCAACGTGCTGGTTCCGGTGCCCGCGGAGCGGACGCCTCTCACCCGCGACCCGGCGACCCGCGCGGTCGTCGAACGGATCCTCGGAGCCTATCCCGAGGAGCCCCCGAACCGACCTGACATCGCCACGCGGGCACTGAATACCAACAGCATTCAGCGAATCAACACGGACTCGACGCGTGTGCAACTCGATAGGGCCGGGCCGCTCGGCGGCCGGCTGGCCCTGCGCCACGCGTGGACAGCGCAGAACGTGGACGCATTCCAGCTGGTGGTAGGGCAGAATCCGGACACCGACAACCGGTCCCACTCCGCTCGGATGACTTGGAGCCGCTCGTTCTCGCCGGCCACGACCGCCCAGATTACGGCGGGTTTCGATCGCCTCGGGTCCCTGCTTCTGCCCGCTGAGGGGGCATTGGGGCCGATCATGATCGGTCGGGCGCTCACCAATCTGGGACCATTCCCGATCATCCCGATCGACCGGGCCCAGAACCGATTCCGATACGCGTCCACCTTACGCCACACTCGTGGGAGGCACGAGATCACGGCGGGATTCGCGCTGACGCGGCTACAGTACAACGGCGAGGAGCCGGACGGGGCCCGCGGGATTCTCGTTTTCCGGCCAAACTTCGGGAACGATGCCATCACCAACGTGCGGCTGGGTCTTCCGAGCCTCCTCATCGCTTCACTAGGTTCCACCTACCGCGGATTCCGCAATTGGCACAACTCGTTCTTCGTCGGTGACTCTTGGAGGGCGAGCCAGCGCCTGACGCTGCACTTCGGGGTCCGCTACGAGCCGTTCACCCGGCCTCTCGATGCGACTGGTCGCAGCGACTTGGCGATGGACTCCGACTTGAACAACTTTGCGGGTTCGTTCGGCTTCGCCTACCGGCTTCCTAGGGAGACTGGCGTGCTACGCGGCTCTTACGGAGCACACTATGGGGAGATCTTCCCGGTGACGTACGGGCAAGACCGCCTCAACCCGCCGCACACGGTAACGTCGATCAATCAGGCTCCCGACCTGGCCACGTATCGATCGCTGCTCGACCACTCAAAGCGCGACCCCGGGGCCCGCTCCAGCCACATCGAGGTCGGCCCGGACCTCGCCGTCCCTTACACGCACCAGTACAGCATCAGCTGGGAGAGAGGCTTGGGCCAGGACTGGAGGCTGCAGCTCGGCTACGTGGGAAGCCGCGCGCACAAGCTGATCATCACCTACTTCCTGAATCGCGGTCATGAGGTTCCTGGCGTCGTCTCGACCGTGCCCAACATCAACGACAGACGCCCAGACCAGTCGATCTTCGAGCACCTGTTCATCCATAACGGCTCGCGCGCCTATTTCGACGCAGGGCGCATCACGCTGACCAGCCCGGGGTGGCGCGGCCTCACGCTGAACGCCTCGTACTGGTTCAGCAAGTCGCTTGACATTGGCGGTTCCTACACGAACACAGCTTCCGGGCCTGACGCCAGGGTGGCGCTCGCCCAAACGGAGGGCGATTCCCACCGCGACCTCAAGGGCCTGAGCGATTTCGACCAGCCGCACGCACTGCTGGCCCAGGGCAGCTATTCCTTTCCGGCGCCGCGCTCGGGGTGGGCCGGAAGGCTCTTTGGTGGCTGGAGCGTCTCGGCGGTGGGGCTCCTGAAGTCTGGCACTCCGTTCACTGTGGACTCCGGCTCGGACGGTCCCGGGTTCGGGAACGTGGACGGCCGCTCAGGGGACCGGCCAATCGTCCTCGACCCCTCCGTTCTGGGTCGCGTTGTCGGTTCTCCGGACAGTTCCGAGTTACTCCTGCCGGCGAGTGCCTTTCGGTACATCACCGCCCCTGCGGAGCAGGCAGGGAACTTGGGGCGCAATACATTCAGGAAGGGAAAGATTGCCAATGTGAACGCGTCATTGACCAGACGCTTTGCGCTGGGAGGGGACCGCGGTCTGGAGTTCCGGGCGGAGTCCATCAACTTCTTTAACACGCCTCAGTTCGCAGAGCCGGGTAAGACCCTCTCTGCGCCAAACTTTGGCCAGATCAACAACACCCTGAACGATGGACGCACGTTCCGCTTCCAGCTGAAGTATCTCTGGTAGCGGCGCCGCAGTTGCCTACATGTGCCAAAGTCGGCGAGAAGGTGCCTCCGAAGCAATTCAGCGCAGGGCTTGCGACGCCTTAGTGGACTAAGGGGCCCGATGGGAATCGTTCCGCGAAGACGGGTGGTGGGACGAGCCGGGGGATTCAGACGCCGCCCTCTCGCATGCGCGATCTGACCTGAGAGCGACCAAACGGGCGTCCTAGTTGTCCAGCCGAGGGGTCGGGGTTCGTGAGACGTACGCTGGGGCCGACGCACTTCCTCTTGGTCGTCCCCCGCATTCCCTCCGAAGCCGTCGCCGCTGCCGGGCCGCGAAACGTTGGGCTTTGAACTGGGTCGCGTTGGTGCTGGATCTTGCAGACAACGCCTACGGTCAATCATCGACGCTGCAGCGCAACGCGGAATGGCCACTTGGTTCGCTCTCGGGGGTAGGCCAAGTATCACGGTAGCGACCAGGATCGTGACGTCGTCGCCTACTGCTTCCGGCGGTAGGCCCGCATAGACCGGGGCGCACGGCGGCCCAGCGGGAGAGGATTCCTCGGGCAGCACTCTCGAATGTGGGGGTCGCCTGCCGGCCTGTGTCGCCGATACCCCAATTGCGGATCCCCGATGTTCACGCCCTTGGCCTATATTCCCGAACGACGGCCACGTTCCCATTGACCCCATTGACATGCGCCTATCTCGTGCCCATAATGGTGTGCTTCCGTCCGATGTCGGATGGGAGATTGCTGGAGGGAATTATGACGGCTGTTCAGAAATTTGCGACGGGAGTGTGCGTGGTCCTAGTCTTCGCTAGCGCAGCGTTCGGCCAGACCGAGCGCGGAACCATTCGGGGAATCGTCCTCGATACGAGCGGCGCTGCCATTGGAGACGTCACCGTCACCGCGACGCATGTGGACACCGGTGTTGTGACCGAGACCATCTCGACACCGGCGGGGGTCTATCAGATACCCCAGGTACGGCCGGGCACGTACACCGTTGAGGCGGAGTTTGCGGGGTTCAAGAGGTTCGTGCGCGAGAACGTCCGAGTCGCCACCGCGGCTATCGTCCCGCTGGAGCTTGTAATGGAAGTCGGCGCGGTGACCGAGAACGTGACCGTGTCGGCGACGGCGATCACACTCAAGACTGAGAGCACTGAAGTCAGCACTGAGGTCAACCCAAAGTCTTATGTGGAATTGCCCCTTCAAGTTGTCGGTGGCAGCGGCCGTGCGGTCGAGTCATTCATCTTCTTGGCGCCTGGAACGACCGGAGACACGTTCAATGCCCACATCAACGGCAGCCAGACGCTCTCCAAGGAGATTCAGATGGATGGGCTGAGCATGTCAACCGCGGAGGTCGGAGGCGACCCGCGCGTGATTCTCCTCCCTCCAGAAGCCGTGCAGGAGTTCTCGTTGGTCACGAATAACTTCTCGGCGGAGTATGGCAACACCGGGGGTGGCATCGAAAGGCTTGTGGTTCGGTCCGGAACCAACGACTTTCACGGAAACGCCTACTGGTTCGTCCGGAACGACAAGCTGGATGCCAGCGGCTTCTTCGCCGCCACGCGCCCCGTGCAGAGGAGGAACGAGTACGGAGCCAGCATTGGCGGGCCCATCAAGAGGAATCGGGCATTCTTCTTCACGAATTGGCATTGGTACAAGTTTCGTGGAGGTGCCCTCAACGCGACAGGGTCTGTGCCCACTCCGCAGATGCGGAGTGGCGACTTCAGTGAGCTGATCCCGGCTGGAGAAGGGGTGATCTATGACCCGCTCACCGAGCGCAGGGTAGGAGGCGCGA
This sequence comes from Bryobacterales bacterium, assembly GCA_028819235.1. Taxonomy (GTDB): domain Bacteria; phylum Acidobacteriota; class Terriglobia; order Bryobacterales; family UBA6623; genus VXMF01. Next base: position 49,101 of record JAPPMC010000097.1, on the reverse strand, counting down.
CCGTCCGAGACCCATTCTCGCAAAACAGCGTTCCGGCTTCCCGCCACAGCGCGATCTCCAATCGCATCTGGGATCTCGTTCCACTTCCTGACAGTGACGGCATCTTCAACAACATATTTGCCCAAGGCAACCAACAGAACAACAACCGAAACAACACCATCAAGCTAGACTACAACCTCACTTCCGCACACCGCCTGAGCACGATGTACACCTTCGGGCAGAACACCGACAACGGCCCGTTCGCCGTTCTGCCTCAGCCCGTGACCGATGCGCGATCCGGTGCGCGGGGGCCAGTAGCTAATAACGGACGGATCAACTATGACTGGATCATCAGCCCGACGATGCTGTTCCACGGGGCTGCGGGCATCAGCCGCCAGGATCAGCTGCTAGTCAACTTGGAGACGGAGGGAGCAGGCTGGGCGGAACAGCTGGGTATCAGAGGTACGCACAATGGCCCGTTCCCGGTTGTGCTCGTTGATCCGTGGAACAGCTACGCCAGGCACCAGCGCAAGCTGCCGACGATCTCGACGACGTTCCTGTATTCGCCCAGTCTCTCTTGGACCAAGGGTCGGCACAGCCTGAAGTTCGGTGCTGAGATCCGAAAGTTGCAGAACAACTTCACGTTGGGCCCCGACAGCGGGAGCTTTAGTTTCAGCCGGAATGCAACTGCGCTGCCGGGTGAGACAGGAACGGGGAATGTCTTGGCGAGCTACTTGCTTGGTCTGGTGAACCGGGGCACTCTCAACATCCCGCCGGTCACTGGCACGCGGCATTCCTATTACGCGTTCTACGTTCAGGACGACTTCAAGGTCCGACCGAACCTTACGTTGAATCTGGGGCTGCGGTACGACATCTTCACGCCCCTGACAGAGGTCAACGACAACCATTCCATGATGAATCCGACCTTGCCGAATCCGAGAGCGGACGGCTATCCGGGAGCGCTCGAGTTTGCCGGGGATTGCGATGTGTGCACGGGACGGAGCAGGCTCACCGGTAACGATTCCATCTATCCCAAGAACTTCGGTCCACGCTTCGGCCTCGCGTACTCGATCAGCAACAAGCTCGTCTTCCGGTCTGCCTATGCCATCAGCTTCTTCCCAACGGGCGGGCAGGGCGGAGGTAATGTCAAGGCCCCGTCACTGGGATTCTCCAGCACTGGAACTTTCCAGTCTGAGGACGGAGGCTTCACGCCCGGCTTCAGCTGGGAAGACGGGTTCCCTCAAGACTTTCAGCGTCCGCCCCTTAGGGACCCCAGCTTTGCAAACGGCCAGTCCCCATCGTTCTGGTTCCCGGGAGCGAATCGCCCACAGTACACCCAGAGCTACAACGCCGGATTCCAGTACCAGCTTGCTCCCACATGGCTGCTCGACGTGGCTTGGGTCGCCAACAAGGCCACCCGCCTCTCGTCTGGTGTGACCAACGTCATGCAGGTCCATCCCAGACACCTTGCGCTCGGCGATCTGCTTCGCGCGAACATCAATGACCCGCGGGTTGCAGCGGCGGGGATCGCTAAGCCGTACGCGAGTTTTGGAGGCACTGTTGCGCAGTCGCTTCGGCTGTTCCCTCAATTTGCAGGAACGGCGCACTGGGGCACTTGGCCCGCTTACGGAAACTCAACGTACCATGCGTTGCAGGTGAAGGTGGAGAAGGAGTTCACCGAGGGCCTTTGGCTGCTCTCGTCCTATACATGGCAGAAGACTCTCACGGACTCTTCTTCCAGTCTGGGGAATTTCTTCGGGTCCAGCGCGAGGGATGAGTACAACAGGAGTTTGGAGAAGGGATTGGCCATCTTTGACGTGCCACAGCGCGTCGTCGCGGCATTCAACTACGAGCTTCCGTTCGGCAACGGAAAGGCCATCGGAGGCAGCGCAGGCGGCATCCTCCAGAAGATCATCGGCGGATGGCAGCTCAACGCAATCGTGTCCTATCAGGGCGGAACGCCGGTCGTGGTCAGCCAGAACAACACTTCACCGCTCTTCGTGAGCAAGCAGATGCCGAACGCCGTGTCTGGAGCATCCCCGGAACGGGATAGGGGCGGTTTCGATCCGGGAGCGGCCGACAAGGCGCTCAATCTGGCCGCATTTGACGAAACGGGGTCCTTTGACTTCGGAAACGCAGGGGCAGTGCTTCCCAACGCCCGAAATTTCAGCACATTCAACGAGGATTTCGGTCTGATGAAACGCATCTTTTTCAACGAAGATGTGAATGTCGAATTCAGATTCGAAGTCTTCAATGCCTTCAATCGTGTCATTTTCGGCAATCCAGCGGCGAATGTCAGCAATCCGGCCGGATTCGGCACGGTCGGCAGTCAGGCAAACCAGCCCCGGCAGGGCCAGTTCGGATTGAAGATCAGTTTCTGAACGGCGGTCCTCGCGGCCCGTCCGCCCCAGAATCCGGGATTCTGGGGCGGCAGGGTCGTTGGATTCGACGCGGGCGGCGCGGCCTGGACGGGCCTTAGTGGGACTCCACTGCCTTGGTGTGGCTCCGATCCTGAGATCCGGAACGAGTCGAAGCTCCTTCGAATCGTTCGCGACGGCTGACGCTAAGAGACCGGATGCGGCAGGTAGTGCAGACCGACGCCTGCAAGCGTCAAGTCCGTGAGCAGCTTAGGGCGATGTCCCCCATAGCCAAAGCAGTCCATTGCTTCTTGGCGTCTAGGGATTGCCCGGAACTGTCGCGCACAGGCTCTGTTCGGTTGGGCCCCTTCGAACGATCTCGCCTTCAGTGGCGGAGGTCGGGCGGACACGCTGAAGGTGGAATCGCTTCGATGTGGCCCGCTGGAATGGCGCGACTCGTCAAGGCATCATGTCGCGGTCGGTGTGCTGCAGGATTGCGGCTCGGCATGCTACCGCCTGCGCGCCTGGACTCGGTAGGGCATTGAGGGCTGCATCGAACATGGCCCCAAGCGTAATTGCCCGAAGTCGCTAGGGCAGGACCACCCACTGGTTGGCCGGGATGTTGGAATACACAAACTCTCGCCCAAGTGGTCCGGTGACCACCATGCGTTCGACAGTCTTGCACTCTCCGATTCCGAAGTGCACCCGCGGGTCGCTCCGAGAAGCGTAGCCGTCGCCGCTTCGGATTGTCTCCACCTGCCGATTCCCGCATTGCTCGATTTCCACCCGGGATCCGATGCCCTCAGTGTTGCCTACCGAGAAGCGGGGCGCGACCCCGGTCCACGATCCTGTTCCAGTGCTGCGGTTGTGTAGGAGCAGTGGTGCCCCGTCGATCGGCACGACGACCAAGTCCACGCGCCCGTCATTGTCGAAGTCAGCGCTGGCCGCGCCACGATAGGAGTTTCGCGGCGCCGAATCTGTCGCATTCTGGACGGCACGAAATCTTCCAGACCGGTTCTCGAGTATCACAACTGGCTGTTCGTAGCTAGTAGTACCGAGCTGTGCCGCCCTTGGGTACACGTGGCCATTGGCCAGCCAAATGTCTCGGTCCCCGTCGTTGTCCAGGTCTGCGAAACCACAGGCCCAGCCTAGGTACGGCGTGGTTTGGCGCTTCAGGCCGGCGGACGCAGACGCGTCCTCGTACAGTCCTGGTGCCTCTTGGCGGAACAGGGGGAAGTAGTCTTCCGAAAACGTAGTGGTCAGGAGGTCAAGGTCTCCGTCGGAGTCGTAGTCTCCCATGCAGGCACCCATGTCGGCCTGGCTCCTCCCGTCGGCGTTGTAGGCCAGACCCGCAGCTAGGCCGTCTTCGGCAAACCCTCCGGAACCTCGATTCAAGAACAAGAAGTTTGGAGACGAATCGTTGGCAACCAGAATGTCCGGGGCGAGGTCTTGGTTGAAGTCCTCGATGATCGCCGTGAAGCCGTACCCCGCCGGCGCGTCGAGGACCCCGGCATCGTCGGAAACGTCCGTGAAGGTTCCATCACCGTTGTTCCGGTAGAGAGTGTCTGGGGCGGGTGCCAGGCCCATGGGGCCGCAGAACACTTCGAGCCCACGGTAGTCGCACACCGGAGCCTCGCCGCTGACTTCTAGGGCTCCCAAGTCGAGGTATCCGGCGACAAATAGGTCGAGATCGCCGTCTGCATCGATGTCGCCGAAGCTACTGCCCGTATGCCATGACGGATCTCGGGCAATCCCCGCCTGCGCACCTACCTCGGTAAACCTCCCCTCACCTTCATTCCTGAACAGGAGGTCCAACCCTATGGCCGTGATCAATAGGTCGACATCCCCGTCGTTGTCGTAATCCGACGCGCTTATTCCGGTGGCCCAGTATGGCGACGACAGACCCGATTCCGCCGTCGTGTCCTCGAACCGAAGACCGTTGCGGTTGCGGTACAGGTAGATTCGCTGCTCAGAGGGGTCCGGAGTCCCGCCTCCGGCTATCTTCCCTAGGTCCTGCATCGACGCGCCACTGACCAGTACGACGTCCATCCAGCCGTCCAGGTCGTAGTCCAGCACCGCGACGCCACCCCCATTCGCCTCTGCGATCCACCGTTTCGCGGCGCCGCCATTAGAAATCCGGGCCTCGATGCCGGCCTTCGCCGCGATGTTCGAAAACTGGATCGATGGCACGCCGTGCTCGGACACCAGTGCTCGCGGCGATGAGGCCCAGTGAAGGCCGGCAAGAAGGATTGTCAATCCCCGTGCCGGTGGCTTCACGGATCCCTGAGCCTTTCGAATTCTGCTAGGTGGTGTCGCCCTGCCTTCGGTTCGCCCATCTTCATCAGTAGCCGCCCCAGCTGGTAGTGGGCATCCGCGTTGTCTGGTTCGGCCGCCACTGCTTCTCGCAACTGTGCTTGGGCTTCGTCAAGTCTGGACGCTGCACTGAGGGCGGCCCCAAGTTTGATCTTGGTCTGAACCGACAAGCGGTCGCGCGTCAGCGCCTCCTTCAGGAGATCGACCGCCTCGGTTGCGTTTCCTTCTGCCAGCACTAGGGCACCGAGGTTGTAGTAGGGCCACTCCGAACGCTGGTCTCCGTTCCGCTCGATCTCGATCGCTGTGCGGTAAGCGGAGACAGCGTCATCGAAACGCCCAAGGCCCTCTAGGGCTTGCCCTGCGTGGTTGTGTGCCTTCACGCTTTCCGGGTTCACGGCTATCGCTCGACCAAGAACCTCAAGGGCGCGAGCTAGCTTGCCCTGTTCAAAGTAGACGCGGCCAAGATAGTACTGCGCGTCGAAGTCACCCGGAAGTTCTTCGGCGGCAGTTCGCAGGTCCCGCTCGGCCCCGGGCTTGTCTCCCAGCATGAATCGCGCAAGGCCGGCGATCTTCCAGGTTTCCCCGCCGTCCGGTCGGATGTCCAAGAATGCGGTTGCCAGCCTGAGCGCATCTTCATAGTCCCCCTGCGAGAAGTGCAGGTAGGCCTTCAGGTGCAGGGCCGGCAGGTGTATGCGACCGGACTGCAGCACGAGATCCAGATTGCGCATCGCCGCCTCGGGCTCGCCCAATCGGGCTTGGCAAACCGCAATGTGGTAGTACACATCGTTCGGCGGACGTGCCGGCTGACGCAGCATGGACTCGAGAATCCGCTTTGCGTCCGCGAACTTGCCCTCTTGGATCATGGATTGTGCCGCTACTAGCTGGACACCCTGCGATGTCCAGCCGCCTGATCGCGAGGGCCACCAAGAGACCGTCAGGACGATGCCGAGAAAGAGACCAAGAGTGCTTCGCGATACGCCGGGCAGGCCCATGACCAGACGTGCTGGGAACTTCGTGATCCAGCGGGTCGCTCGGGTCGGATGTGCCCCTGTCGACGCGGGCACCACCTCCAGCCGGGGCGGGGCAATTGAAGCGGTCGAGCGGGCCAAGCGTAGGCTATCATAGCGGGCGAGATGCTGGTTCCGGGGACGGCTCGGGACTCGGGAGTTCCCAGTGTCGGTTCCCGCTGCCTCGGTGACTCGGATTGGGCATCCCACCCGAACTTGACTGTGTCCGGGACGGTGAGCCGACACGCGAGGATTGCGGCCGTCTTGCTGCTGACCTCCCTGCAACCCGCGGGCGTCTCGCTGGCACAGGATGAGGCTCTCCGCCGCCTCTACGGCAGTGCGCAGTCGGCAGAAGCGCAGGGAGATCTGCGCCGCGCGGCCGACAACTACGAGCAGATCATACGGCTTCTCCCGGACATGGCCGAAGCCCATGCCAATCTGGGTTCGATCTATTTCCGACTCGGTGATGACAGCGGCGCCGCCAAGAGCCTAGAGAAAGCAATCGAGCTGAAGCCCGAGTTGGCTGCTCCTCATTTTTTTCTAGGAATGATCGCGGGCCGGCGGCAGGACTATGAGAGAGCATCTCGCCATCTTGAGGCATGCTCTCGGCTGGACCCGACCAATCCGATCGTTCCCATCTACTTGGGTGAGGCCTACTACGCGACAGGCCGACACCTCGCAGCAGCCACAGAATTCTGGAAGGCTTCCCGGACTTCGGAGTACCGGGCCGACGCCTACTACTTCCTTAACCGGGCGTACACCAAGCTGGCGGAAGGCTCCCTCGAGCGCCTTGGTGCCGAGCACCCGAACTCCTTTTTCTTGAAGCTGTCTCTCGGGCGCTTCCACGAGGGTCGCGAGGATTGGCGGCAGGCTGAGAGTGCATACTTGGCAGCTCAGGCCGTTCGTCCGGAGGCGGAAGGACTGGCGGACAGATTGGCATGGATTGGCCACATGCGGCACGGCGGCCCCTTTTCCGTCGCCAGGCCTCCCTTGCCCGAAGCTCGGCCATCGCTTCTCGGCCTGCTGTACGATCCGCCTGCGGGACGGGCCATCCAGCCACTATTGGAAGCAGCCGGCAGGCGTCTCGCCGGAAACATGACGGGAGGGACAGGGCCGGAAGCGATCTACAGGCGCGCGGAGGCGTATCAAGTCGCGTCGTACCTTACGGCACGATGGATCGCCGAGAATGACCCCGGCTCTTATCGGGCGCACCAGTTGCGGGCGCAACTCCATGAGGCGCGCGGCGAGATTGATGAGGCCGTAAGCGCCTACCGGGCGGCTCTGCGGGCCAAGCCCGACCTCCGTGAGGTTCACTTCGCCATCGGCACCCTTCTGTGGTCCGTATCTCGGCTGGACGAGGCCCTCCCCGAACTCCGGGCGGAGCTTGAGGTCAACCCGAATCACCCGGAAGCGCATTTCGAGATTGCGGATATCCTGGTCAACTTCGACCGGCCGGACGAGGCACGGGCGCACCTTTTGGAGGCCATTCGCGTCGCCCCGGAAATGGTCGAGGCGCACTTGGCCATCGAACGGATCTACTTTGCTCAGGGCCAGTTTGCTGAGGGCCTTCGCCACTTGAAGCAGGCGGCCCAACTGGATCCGGCTGACCCCACTCCGCACTACCGCATGGTGAGTGTGTATCGCAGGCTTGGCAAGCCCGAGGAATCGGCCCGGGCGCTGGCTGAGTTTCAGAGGCTTCAGCGCGATTGATGCCGGTCGGCGCGGCTCTTCCTCTCTCGTGACAGGTCCGGAGCCGCCGGGCGGGCCTGATCGCGCAATCTGACTTCCGTAGGATCAGCGAGACGAGCGGTCCCGGTCTATTCGCGGCCCGGCGGCATTCTGCTCGTGGGCGTACCCCGAAACTCCCTCTGATGACCTCGTTGCACGGCAGCGAATGGGTAACCCTCAGGGCATGGTCGTACGCGAGTCCGCACCAGCCATTGCGACTTTCTGGGAGTGCCTGTCGTGCCCCAAACCCGACATTGCCCGCCGGCAAGACACGGTTGCCCCTGCCTGCCCGTTCATACAAGCCCGTCGCAGGTTCCCGTCCCGGCTCAGCCGAGCATGGGCGCCCGGCGTGTGCTTCGGGAGTCAGACAAGAGGCGCCCTTACAGGCGTGCCGCGGTTTGCGAGCCGGACAGGCCTATTGGACGCGGTGTAGTATTCCTTGTCAGGGTCAATGCCAAGGCGGTCGTAGATGGTGGCCGAGAGATCTTCCATCGACACCGGGTTGTCTTTCGGCTCCCCACCCGCGGCGTCGGAAGAGCCATAGGCCTGGCCACCCTGAACGCCGGCCCCAGCGAGCACGACCGAGAAGACGCTCGGCCAGTGATCGCGGCCCGCGTTGGGGTTGACCTTTGGGGTCCTGCCGAACTCTCCTGAGACAACGACGAGCGTTGACTCCAGAATGCCTCGCTGGTGGAGGTCCTCCATCAGCGTTGCGAACGCCGCGTCGAACTCCGGCAACAGCACGTCCTTGCAGCGGTTGAAGTTGTCGGAATGTGTGTCCCAGATCGCCCGGGCGGCGTTCACGGTGACGAAGCGCACGCCGCTCTCTACCAGTCGGCGGGCCAGCAGGCAGCCCTGGCCGATTGGTGTGCGTCCGTACTGATTCCGCAGGGGCTCGGGTTCGGACCCGATATCGAATGCACTCTTGACCGTCGGTGACCGGATGATGTCCTCAGCCTCTTGGAAGAACCGCTCGCGGTCGGCGAACAGGCCTCGCGTATCGCGTTCTCGGAACTTGGCGTCAAGCTGCTTGACCAGCCAACGGCGATCGGAGATCTGGCTCCAGTCCATGTCCACAGGTACTTCCAGGTCTTCAATCGTGAAGCCGGGCGAACTCGGGTCGCCCCGCACCCAGAATGGCGAGTAGCCGCTGCCGAGGAAGCCAGGGCCGGCTGCATGGTCGAGCGTAGCGTTCAAGACATAGGGAGGCAGTCCGTTGCGAGCACCCAGTTCCTTCGCCACGACCGAGCCGCGACTCGGAAAGTCGACAGATTGGAGGGGCATGAATCCCGTCATCAGGTAGTACACGCCGGTGAAATGAATCGCCGTGTCTCCGTACACAGAACGCAAGATCGCGTACTTGTCTGCCTGCTGTGCGGTCAGCGGCAGGTGCTCGCAGATCTGGATGCCGGACACGTTGGTCGGTATCGGCTGAAATGAGCCCGCCACGTCGGAGGGAGCCTCCGGCTTCATATCGAATGTCTCGTGCTGCGGCGCGCCGCCGTCAAGCACGATCATGATGCAGGACCTGTCCGCCGCTGGGCGCTCTTGGCTGGCACCGAGCTTAAGGTAGTCCCCCAAGCTGAGGCCGAGCGGGCCTAGCGTTCCGACCCGCAGGAACTCTCGGCGGCCCCAAATGCTGGCGGGTGTCGCTCCGTAGTATCCTCTTCCGCGCATTTCCGCACCGCTTAGGGGACCGATGCCTCCCTTGGGGGCAGCGACCGGTCCGAGCCTATCGCGCGCTAGTGATTGTACAGGAACTCATTCGTGTTCAGGAGCGCCCATAGGATGTTCTGCAATCCCTCCGACCGACCGTCCGCTCGGCCTAGGGCTGTTTGGCAGTAGTCCAGTTCCTCGGCGTCGGGGTGCCGCGAGAGGCTCGCTAGGTAGAGGTGCTCGATGATCTCGGAGTCCGTCATTCCGCGTTCCAGCAATCGTGCCAGGGAACCGGACTCGGCACTGGCCCGGACCTTCGCGTTCACCGTGTCGCCCACCAGCATGTGCATCGACTGGCGCAGGGAAACGCTCTCGCTCCTCTCGCACTTGGCCGCGTCCCGCTTTGGTCTGTCGAACATGTCGAGGAACGGCGAAGGGATTCCAGGGTCGGCAAGGTTGACCGCACGGACACCAGGATAGTAGCCGAGGTAGTCTTGGGGCACACCCGTGATGAGCACGATCGAATCGGCCAGCTGTTCTGCGGTCAACCGCTTGAGGTAGTACCGGGAGAAGTTCGTTTCGTCATCACGGCTAGTCGCCCGCGGAACGGATGAGAGCTGGTAAGTCCTGGAACTCAAGATCGTTCGCATAAGGTGGTGGAGGTCGTAACCGCTGGCGACGAAATCCTTCGCGAGCCGCTCAAGCAAGCGTCGATTCGAAGGAGGATTGCTCGGACGGAAGTCATCGACGGGATCGACGAGAGGACGTCCCATGAACTGGTTCCAGATCCGGTTCACCGTCGCGCGGGCGAACCACGGGTTGTCCCCGGCCGTGATCCACTTCGCGAGTACCTCCCGCCGGTCTTGGAGCGGCCGTATCAGCGGTTCCGAGCCGTCTAGGAAGCGTGGGCGCACGACCTGCTTGGTTTCTGGATGGCGAAATTCCTTGTCAAACTCGATGTACCGAATCGATTCCACGGGGGGCGGCCGACGGCCCTTGGCAGCCAGCTGCGAGAAGAACGCGGTCATCGATAGGAAGTCTTCGCGCTTCCACTTGGCCGAAGGGTGATCATGGCAGCGGGCGCACTCGATGCTCACACCGAGGAACGCCTGCGCCACCAACGTTGTGATGTCTTCTATAGGGCGGGAGAAGAAATTCACCGCTCCGACTTCCCAAGTGCTTCCGGTCGCCGTCAGGACCTCCTTCACGAACTCGCCGTATGGCGTGTTGGCCCGGAACGCGCTGCGCAACCACTCCTGCAAGTAGGCCGTGCCGTCGCTTGACGTGAGTACGGAGTTCGCGAACAGGTCTCCCCACTTCGCGGCCCAGAATTCTGCGTACTCCGGACGCTCCAGCAGGCGGTCGATCAACCGCGCGCGCTTGTCGGCGTCGGTGTTCGCCAGGAACTCTTTCGTCTCTTCCGCGGTCGGTACTACGCCTATGGTGTCTAGGGATGCGCGTCGGATGAATTCTCCGTCGGTAGCCGGACCCGAGGCGTCAAGATTGAGCTTCGACAATTTCTCAAAGACCAGTTCGTCGACAAGATTCGCCGGAGCCGGCTGTAGGGCTCCATCCGTGACCGGTCGCGCGACGGCCACGCGCAAGGCCGCCACGTGGCCGAGTGTGCGCACCAGCACGGTGCCCTCGCCGACCGCTTTCGCCGTCACGACCCCGCTGGGCGAGACGTCGAGGATCGCATCGTCCGGCGTTGAGTACCGGACCTTGCGGGTCAGACCCTCCTTGCTACCGTCGCTGAACTGTCCGACCACAACGACCTGCTGTCGTGTGCCCACGTCCGCCAGCACTGTGGTCTCGCGGGGGTAGACTTCCATGCGCCGAAGGCGGGCTGTTCCGGCCGTGTCCTTGCCTGCGCCATCCCGAATCCAGTCGAGCAGCGTTTTGTATTCGGAGCCGCCAGTTTCGAACAATCGGCCACCGCCGTGCGCCACCTCCAGCGTCGGCTTTCGTAGCAGCAAGCTCTCTTCGGGAGCATTCAGGCTTATGCGGCGCCCGCCCGAGTGGCGGACAATCGCCTCGTAGTCTGCATCGACGTCGTACCCGAACAAGGACAGCTTGAAGCCGTTCTGACCGTTAAGCGCGCCATGGCAGTTGGTGCCATTGCAGCCGTGTCGCGAGAATATGGGTGCCACATCTGTGGTGAAATCCGTCAGACGGCTGCGCTTCGGCTGCACAATCAGGGGAAAGCTCACTTGGTGCCGACCGTAGGTTGCCGTCACCTTCGTGAAGCCATGCCGGTAGCCCTCGAACACCGCCGGCCCAACTGTGCCCGCGACATCAGGGTCGTCGATCGCCACGCGTGTCCCAGCACTTACATCGAGCCGGACGCCGTCCGGGCCGACCGCTGTGAACAGCACGGTGTGCGTGTTGCCGATTCCCCGGATGAAGACTATCTCCGGTTCGACCACAAGCCGGAATGGATCGGTTGGGATTGCAGCCGAATGCCCTGTCGCGACAAGAAGCGATGTGAGCAAACCGAGCCCCGCCGCCCTCCGCAGAGGCATTGGGGCAGATCGTGCGCGCTCGGTGCCCGCAGAGCTTGCGTTACGGCTGTGTGCCGGATCTCCCGCGCTTTCCGCCATGCCCGCCACGCTGCCGTCCCGTTCCCTGAGCACCCTATTTCACCTGCACCGTAAACCCACTGGTCACCTCTGTCAACGGCCTACCGCCCCAGTTGGCCGAAGCACGGATCGCAACTCGGTGCGGTCGGCGCTCGATTTGGTTCGGGTCGGCCGCCAGAACTGCGGTGATCATGCCCTCTCGCTCGGCTCCGGCGGTCAGCCGCAAGCCTATTGGAAACCCAATCGGCTCGAGGTGCAAGCCACTGTCGAACCCATCTGTCCTAGAGACTGCAACGGGCACGTCGACCCTTCCTCCGCTGTTGAGGTCCAGCCGGAAGCCCCTGAATGGTTGTTCAACGCGCATCGCGAACTTTGGTGGTTCCACGAACGAGACGAGCACGTCAGTAGCAGGTGCCTCGTTGTATCCCGCTCCGTCCTCGGTGTAGAAGGGCGGTAGCTCGGCTTGGCGGGACAGTTCCTTGCCATCGATGCGCGCCGTGCCGTGGACTCTGAAGCGCGCCTGGACCCAACCCGTGTCGGGAGACGCGGCGAGAACGGAAGGATCGTGCCTGATCTCCAGCGTCCCCGACGGGGCGTCTGGCCAAAGGACCACGGGCTTCGCCTCCAGACCGTGGGGTAGCCCTAGAGCCGTGACCTCGACCGGTCCACGGAAACCCTCCTCCGCATGCATCGTCACCGGAACTTCGGCTGCTCCACCGAGTGGGCCACGGATGCTCTTGTTCAGAACTCCGAGACGGAAGGCCTGAGCCTTGCGGCTGAGTAGCAGCCGATAGGTTTGGTGCGGTCCTCCGAGAGCGGAGTTGTCACGAATCTGGAGGACATAGTCGCCTGCGGCGTCGGCATCGTTCGGGTTCCCGGTCTGGAAGTAGTGCCAGAACTTCGGATCGAGTTCCTCCTTGGTTGCCACACTGGCGAAGAAGGATCCGCAGTCCGAGCACCGATCGTCCCCGCGGCTTATGAGCTGGCCGTCCGGTCGGACTAGGGTCAGGTTGGGATCGCTGACACGGGACCCGAGGCCCTTGGCGTCGACACGGAATGCGACTTCGTCGTGCTGGTCGACCGTGAAGCGTACGCCGTCTCGGTCCCCGGGCGCGTCGATGCGCCCATTCACCACCACCGGCACGGTCACAGGCATCGCACCGTTCAGGGCGTCGTTGGGCTCTTTCTCGGCGACCTCGGGCGTCTCTCCCACAGCGAACGCGAGTGGCCCCAGCGTCCCCGAATCATCCCGAAAGCTCAGCAGCTGTACGCCCAAGGGTGCATCGATTGCTATCGAGACGCTCAGGCGGAACAGGCAGTCGCACTCCGACTTGGTCCTCTCGAGCTTAGCCGTGAGGCCATGTCCGCTGAATCGCGGCACTGATGTTGGGTTGAGGAAGTCCGCGCGCAGTTCCGCCTCGACGGTGGTGCCGCGCTGCCCGCCAGCGGGAAACACCGACCAGAGCATCGGGCTTCGCCCGATCGCCACTTGGTACTGCCAGTTTATGGCTTGGTCGTCGGAGAGGATCGTGTAGAAGTCGGAGAAGCGGCGAGGGATGATTGTAAGGACGTACTCCCCGGCCTCTGCGAACGTGTAGTCTACGTAAGGGTCCGTTCCAAAGTGAGAGAGGTTCCGATCCAGGACCCTCCCATCCCGGGTCATCACAATGGCGACCACATGTCCCGGGGCCTTGTTCCGGCCGGTTAGGACATTGAAGGCCAGCCGCTCGCCCGCCTCTGCTCTGAACCGGAACATGTCCGAGTCGTGGACGGTCTGGATCCGTCCCTCCACTATGGCCGGGGTCTGGACGGGCTGGGACTGCCCGGAACCGTCATTCGGTTCGGACTCGATGACGCTCTGCCAGGCCGTGACCCGGAAGAGTACGCGATTCGAAGGTCCCTTGGGTGTCTCAATGTAGAGGAAGCGCGGCCCAGGAGCCCCAGAATCGTCGGCCGTGACGATCGCATCAACCGTCAGAGGGCTGCTCCGGACGATTGTTGCAGTGACATCCTTGCATTCGCAGCCGACCTTCTGAACACGGTCCAGGAAGTTGCCACTGAATGTGACTCGGACCGACCCTCCCGCCTGAACGCTCAGCGGAAACGCCGAAGTCACATTCGGCGCATTGATCGTGATCGCCGACGGCGGAGCATCCGAGGCTGTGCTCGGAGGGGCGGTCCACACAGCAGTCAGCGCGAAGGCCAGCAATCCGAAGCAGCGTCGGCCGGATGTCACCATGGTCATCCGCGGGCCTTAGCTCGTTCACCAGTGTCCGCGGAGACAGCGGTCCCGAGCACCCGCAGCCGCCAGTGTACAGCAGAACCCTGCTTGGCCGGGTCAGGCTGGGGCTTCCCGTGCCCCATTCATTCGTCCGCTAGTCGGCGTTTCGACCGGTTGAGGATTGCGGGCCGGTGGTCCGGAACAGGTCACTCGTCACAATCGCCTCAATGATTGACGAGAGGCGGTGATCGGCTGCCTCGGAGCGCTCAACGATGGCATCGATCGCCGGGTTGTCGTGGCGGTCCACGCCGCGGCCCAAGGCGAAGGTCAGGAGCTTCTTCGTCAGGGTTCGTACAAAGGACCGGGACTCTGTGCCGCGCAGCATCCTACGCAGGTCAGCCGGCGACTCGAACGATCGGCCCCCTGGAAGCTCGCCCGAAGCGTCGACGGCCGAGCCACCTTCGGTCGTGCGCCACTTGCCGACCGCATCGTAGTTCTCGAGGCCGAAGCCCAGCGCGTCCATCACCAAGTGGCAGGACATGCAACCGGGGTCCGCCCGGTGCAGCTCGAGCTGTTCGCGGAGTGTCCCGTGGATCTCGCCCTCGCGAACCTCCAGTTCTGGCACGTCCGGCGGCGGTGGGGGCGGCGCCTGCCCCAAGATCGTCTCCATTACCCAAAGGCCCCGCTGCACTGGCGATGTCCGCGTCGGGTAGGACGAGAGTGTCAGGATGGCCGATTGGCCGAGCAAGCTGCCTCGGCGGCCATCGGAGACGGGTACACGGCGAAACTCTGGCCCATCGACGCCCGCGATCCCGTAGTGCCTTGCCAGAACGTCATTGACGAAGGTGAAGTCTGCGTCCAAGAAGTCCAGAACGCTCCGGTCTTCACGGAGGATGGCAGCGAAGAACCGTCGGGATTCTTGCAGCATCGAATTCCGCAGCGCATCGTTGAACTCCGGGAATCGCTCGCCGTCCGGCTGGGAGTGGGCCAGATTGCGCAGTTGCAGCCATTGGCCGCCGAAGTTGTCGACCAGCGTTTCAGACCGCTCGTCGGCCAGCATCCTCCGGACTTGGCGGACAAGCTCGTCGGGCTCGACCAGATTCCCGGATGCCGCCACCTCGAACAGCTCTTGGTCGGGCATGGTGCTCCACAGGAAATACGACAGGCGAGACGCGAGCTCGAAGTCGCCCAACGGTCGCGGGCTTTCTCCGGAACTCTGGGACTCGATGCGGAACAGGAACTGTGGCGAGACCAGCACGGCCTGCAGGACGGTCTGGACCATGCCCTCAAAGCTCTCCCCACTCTTCATTGAGAGGGTCGCGAGCTGCTCCAGACGGGCCAGCTCTTGCGCCGTCGCCGGGCGACGGAAGGCGCGCGTCGCCAGCTGTCGGATAATGCGCCTCGCACAGGGCTCCCATGGCTCCTCGCCGTCCGGAAGACAGGCGATGATCCGGCGGTGGCTAAGGGGAAGCGGGACTGGCTCGGCGTCGAACGGGCCGTTGATTTCGAGGTAGTCCACCCACAGCTTGCGTTGCGAGAACAGCGCGTTGGGATTCATCGGACTGCCCTTGTGATCGATGAATCCGACCCAGATTTCGCGGCTGCCTGCGTCGATGCGGTGAGTTACCCGCTCGTTCCGGTCGAAGTACTGAGCGGCCTCGACGGCCTTTGTTGCCATTCGTGTGCCATCCATGCGCAGGGTCATCAGTCGTGGCGGCGGGTCGAGATCGGGGAGGTACCTTTGGTTGTCCTCGGACCGCTGTCTCCTGTCCACCGCACCAAAGGCAAGCTCATAGAAACCCGTCGCGCGGAAGTCAAACATCACCCGGATCGACCCGTCGACCGTGAAGCGCGCTACTCGTCCGATGCCAGATGAGTTGCCGGGATCTCTTGCAGCCTGAATGCGGAAGCGAGTCGGTCGAACAGTGCGCGGCTCGGACCAGACCGCCTCTTCGGCCAGACGCTCGGCTGCGTCCACATACTTCTCCATCAGCAGCGGTGAGACCGACAGAACGTCGCCGATGTTGTCGAAGCCATAGCCGGAGTCGTCGACGGGAAACGAGTCCGCCGGCCTTAGATCAACCGCCAGTAAGTCCCGGACGGTGTTGTTGTACTCCTCTCGATTCAGCCTGCGCGCTGTGACCGCCCGTACTGTACGGGAGCGGTGCCGCTCCATTGCGTGCCGATTCGCGCGAACCCATGCCGACAGGGCGTCGAGCTGCTCCTGATCGGGCTTGGGGCTCCCGGCCGGCGGCATCTTGCCCTCCCGCGTCACCCGCAGTACGTCGTCCCACACGGCCGGGTACCGCAGTGCCTCGGCTTCGTCGGAGAACTGGTCGAACCGGAGCTCAGCCATCTGAAGCTGCGGCCCGTGGCAGACCATGCAATGCTGCTCCAGCAGAGGGCGAATCTCTGTCGCGAAAGACTCGCCGTGCGCAGGCAAGGCCGCCAAGAAGATGGCCGCGATCGTGGCTGACGCTCTGGGGCGCAACACCCCCATCTTATTGCCCCGTCCCGGGCGGCTGTGCGCTTGGTCGGGAAATCGTTCGGGAATCGCGATCCATGCCGCAGGTCTGTTCTGCGTGTCCGTTAGTTCGCACCCATTGCTGAGCAAAGCTCAGTGCGACGTGGACCTTGGCGTTCCCGTCAGAAACCCGCGACGAGAATCGCGGCGGTATGCAGCAGGGCGGTCGTCGCCGCTTAGCGGTCGGCCTCCCGCGCCCGTTGCTCGAATACTTCGCGGGCCTCCCGGAACTGAGAGAGCACATGTTCCTTTTCGCTCTCAGATCGCCATCCCGGATGCTCGCGGGCTTGGCGTGAGATGTCGTCAATCCAGCGGATGAAGTACTCTGCATCCTCCAGGGACCGGATCGGCTCGTCCCCTACGTAGACGAACACTGCTCCGGTCTCCCCGTGCAGGTTTGTGTCATCGACGGGTGGGACAGGCCCGTCGGACAGCGCTCGCACCGTGTACCAACCGCTGCGCGTGACTTCGATGCGCTTTCGGAGAGCGCCCGATCGGCCGCCAGTGGCGAGCGGGACTTGTTCGAGAACACGGGCGTTCCGGACAAGTTCTAGGCGATCGACTGGGAATGCGGAAACCATCGCGGCATCGACCTCGATGCTGCCGCCGCCGCTTGGCAGCCGCACCTCGCCTCCGGCAATCTCCCCATTGATGCTCAGCTGCACGAGAGGCCCGTTCGTGAAGAAAGTGCGCCCCGTCCGCACCGCCTCGACCCATCCCTCCCACGAGAGCGACTCTCCGAGGTGGGTGTACATTCGGCCCGCGCCGAGCGCCGGTGTCCGGTGCAAGTCAGTGATCGAGTCCTCGCCTCCTGAGGCTGTCACTCTGAATCCGCAGTTGAGGGCCCGGTGCCAGACCTTGGTAGTGTTCCTCGCCTGCCGCGCGCTGGTCATCACTTCCAGATAGGTCACCGTCCCGAGCGCAACGTCGACCGGGAATCCGCGTGCACCGCCGTACCCGACGGAAGATGGCTCTCTCGAGTACGGATGGACATAGCCGCCCAAGGCGCCTTGGTCGGCGGCCATCCGGAAGATGTCTGTGTTGCTGGGGTAAAGGCTCTCGATTGCCGTACCTTCGTAGCCGGTCGTATACGGCGAGATCAGGTGCCTTGTCAGGTTGATGAGGTTGATGTGGCCGTAGAACGGCGGACGGTACTCTTGGCCCCACGAGAAAATCCGGCCGGGGCTCGAGAGGCCCTCGTCGACAGGGCCCGCGTAGTACTGGTGGTCGAAGATGCGGTTGTCCTTGTTCGCGATCTTCTCGCCCACCAAGTCCAGGTCCTCGGCCGCGGCCATGAACATCAGGTTCTCCGGCGTGTTGCGGAGGTTTCCGCCGTAGTTCATGTGGACGTGGTCCGAGCCGCTGTACCATCCCAGGGCACCAAAGTCCGTGAAACGCTCGAGCGGCAGCCGCACGTGCGTCACCTTGCCCGCCTCGACTGTTGGCGTGGCGTGACCTGGCGTGCGTTCGAGCCCCTTGGTCGCAACCACGGACACTGCTCCCGGCGGGAGGCTCACGGAGAACTCCCCATTTGTGTGGAAGAAGTCTAGGTGCAGGGCCCGGGATGCCACGCGCTGGTAAGCCCCGGGCGGGGCGTAGGCCTTGCCGTCAGAGGCGCGCAGCGTGATGCGGGCAGGGGTCGTCTGGCCCGTCTCACTGTCCAGGACCGACACCCTGAGTGTGCCCCGAGCGCCTCTGTGCACGCGCTGGCGAATGCGGATGCGCCGCTCCTCGCCGCCGAATGTCTTCAGGAGCCGCAGCTCTGACGGTCCATGCTCGTTGGCCACGTACACGATCCATTCGCCGTCGGGCGACCATCGCGGCTCGAAATGGTCCCACTCCCCGAACGTGAGCTGGTATGGTTCGCCGCCCTTGACGGGAAGGACGTAGAGGTTGTTGAACTGGCTCCCGCGGTGCGAACTGTACAGGATGCGGGTGCCGTCGGGCGACCACTGCGGGCGGGTGCGGTACAGCGTTTCCTCGCGATGGATCTGGATGGCCGTGGACATTGCGTCCGGTCCCACAGGTGCTCGCCAAACGGCCCCCGATCCCAGCGAGATCCCTCGGTTGGAGACAAAGATCATCTCGTTCCCGCTGGGTGACAGAGTCGGCTGGATGTGCAAGTCTTGGCTTCCGAAGTAGAGTCTGGAATTCGGATAAGCGTTGTCCCTGGTCAGCTGGACGGCCTCGCCCGCAACGCCGTCTTCCATCGGCAGCGAGTGGATGTTGTACCAGCCGTCGGGCTCGGTCGAGACGTACAGCAGCCGGGAGCCGTCTGGAGACCATACGGGGTCCAAGTTCAAATGACTGCCCTCGGTAAGGGCTGTGCTCTCGCCTGTGGCGACGTTGAGGAGCATCAGGTTAATGCTCCTGTACGCATCGTCTGCCGTGTAGGCGATCCATCGGCCGTCCGGCGACCACGCCGGCGACGAGTCGTATGTCGGGTTGGCCGCAAGCTCATAGGCAACGTCCCCTCCGACACGGATCTTCCAAATAGACCCGGCCATGCTGAACGCGATCCATTCGCCGTCGGGCGAGAAGCACGGGCGCCAAGGCGTACTGGCCAACGGAGGCAAGTAGTAGTTGTGCATGTAGTTGCCGCCGGTCTGGGCTGCGGGATACGTTTCCCACAGGCCTGTTTGGGCAGCCAGCGGCGCTGACAATGTTGCCAAGGCCACCGCCAACCCCGGCAGCATGCGTCGAGGCAGCCAGGAACGTAGGGTCAGTCGGGGATGCGTGCTCTTCATTGGACTCACGTGTCTTCGGCCGGGATCTCAATGGGGTGATCGCTTCGGGCTCGGCCATCTGAGAGTGTAGTCGCCAGCCGGTGGGATGAGCGCTGGTGGTCCGTTGTCCTCGTGTCTGCGGGACCCGGAAACGGACGGGCCTGCTTGCCACAGGACGGTGGGCATGGGCTCCTGACAAAGTCTCCACCATTGCCGCGGCAAGCTCTCTGGAGTGGTCCCAATGGCTAGTTCGCCCGTGAATTCGGTTTCCGACGAGGGTCCTTGAATGATGGGGATTGCCTTGCAAGCGATGTTCGGCCTCGCCGCTGGCCTAGTAGCTGCGGGGACACTGATCGGCCCATACGGAAGGCGAAGCGGCCTTGGAGGGAAGCCGAGGGTGAGATTGCGCGGCTGATCCACGCAACGGGTTGAGCTGTGCCGTGGCCCTCTACGACGTCCGACACTAGGCATATGAGAATCCCGTAGGAATGCCATTGGTGATTCCAGGGTTCTCGCGTTGCCGGACCCGGGGATGGCTTTCGATGTCTCTACGACGCTTCGGAGGTCAG
Source organism: Bryobacterales bacterium (assembly GCA_028819235.1). Lineage (GTDB taxonomy): Bacteria > Acidobacteriota > Terriglobia > Bryobacterales > UBA6623 > VXMF01. Next base: position 29,442 of record JAPPMC010000097.1, on the reverse strand, counting down.
GAATGAGCTTCAAGCTCCCTCGTTGGCCGTCCCGCTCTCCGGTCGAAGACGAAGGAAAGGCAACAGTTCCTATAATGTGCGGTCCGACGCATACCCCATCCGAAAGGATATGCGAGCCATATGCACGCTAGAGAATCCATGTTGAACACTTTTCAGCTTATGGATTCAGTCTTGATCGCGATTGGGCTTGGCGAGCGGTCCAATGGTTGCCGGACACTTCGTGGATCAGGGGAAGTCCTTAACGACCCGGACGGCGCGCGGGCCCCAGCACCGTGGGCTCACTCCTTGAGCGCGAGGTGGATCAGCACCGTCACCGGCCTCCTGTTTCCCACCAGACGAACACTCAGTCGCAGCCACGAGCCGAAGCCCTGCAACCCCGCGGAGGCCATGCCTGTGCCCTCTAGTCGAATGGGGCCAGAGCCCTCGTCGCACCACACCGTCCCGTCAGGCGAGACCTGCGGAACGGCCTCAAGGCTCGCCCCGGCCTCCCTGTCCAGGATCTGGACGAACCATCTGGCCTCGCTCGCCTAGCCGGCCTCATACTGTTCCGTCTCGAGCGCGCCGGCTGAGCATTCCCAGCAGGAACACGCCGACCAAGCTGCCGCCGAAGAAGTTGCGGATCTTGCCTTGGGCGATGAGTACGGTCCCGAAGAAGTCGGCCCTCAGCGACAGCGCCGTGGTCAGGCAGCCGAACGCCACTGTCGCCCACCGAGCCAGTCGGACCGATCCCGCGGTCCTCGCCAAAGGCCCAAGCATGTGGCGAACCGTGACGGTCGCGAGGGAATTGAGAATCGAGCTCACAGTCGACATCGCAGCCGCGAAAATCCCCGCGAGCAGCAGCCCTCGCAATCCCGCGGGCATGGTGCCGAGGATGAACATTGGGAACACTCTGTCGGGCTCCATCTCGAACGCGACTTGGGACGGCTGGTGGGAGTAATGCACGTAGAGCGCCGTACCGATGAAGAAGACCACCAGCCCGTAGATCGAAGTGAAGACCATCGTGGAGACCAGTGCCCGGCGGCTTCCTCGCACCGACGAAGTTGTCAGGAACCGCTGCAGTTCGGATTGGTCCACCACGTACTGGCTAAGCAGAAAGAATGTCCCTCCAACGAGGCCGCCCCAAGCCGTGAACTCGGTCTCGAGGCTTGTAGACAGGTCTAGGAACCGAAACTTGCCAGCGGCGGTCCCTTCCGCGACAATCGCGGTGAATCCTCCCTCGACGCTTGAGACGGAGTAGTGCAATGCGGCGAGGAGGCCTCCCAACAGCACTAGGAACTGCGCCGTGTCCGTCCAGATCACGGCCCGCATTCCTCCCACGCAGGTATAGGCAGTGGTAAAGACTCCGATCCCGATGCAGACCCACGCGGCGGGAAGCCCTGTCATCTCCGACACGACGAGCGCCGGCGCATAGATGGCGACCGCTGTGTACCCGCACTTGAGCAGGATGAACAAGCCCGCTGCCAACAGTCGCGTCCTGCTGTCGAAGCGGCGCTCCAAGTACTCGTAAGCCGTGTACACCTCGAGCCGGTGGAAGAATGGGACAAAGAGTACGCACGCGATGAGGATGGCTACAGGCCACGCCAGCCGCGCCTGCAGATAGGTCCAGTCTGACGCGAAGGCCTGGCTTGGCGCTCCGATGAAGCCGATCGCGCTCACCATGGTGGCGATCCCGGAGCAGGCAGCCGCCCACCACGGGATCGTGCGTCCGCCGAGGAAGAAGCCCTTGAGAGATCGCTGGCGAGATCCGAACCTTCCACCGATCCAGAGCACTGCGGCGAGCTAGACCACCACCACTGCGTAGTCAACAGCTGTCATCGCTCGGCTATCCCCGCCGATGTGAAGTCTATCCGACCCTTTTTGGGGCTTGAGTCCAAGGGGCTTGCCTCTGGCTGTTCTCGCAGCACGCGCCTAGCCGGAAATTCCGTGCCTCCCGCGTCTCCATCGACGACGGGCAGTGCGTCAATTCGGGTTCCTGCCCCGCTGCTAGCCTAGGAGTCTAGAGGGTTTATGGAAAAGCTGTTGGTGGCCAACCGCGGCGAGATCGCGATCCGCATCTTGCGTGCCGCGACGGAGCTAGGGCTCAAGACCGCGACAATCTACTCGAACGAGGACCGCCTGAGCCTGCACCGCTTCAAGGCGGACGAGGCCTATGAGGTCGGCGGTGGTAAAGGGCCGGTCGCGGCTTATCTGGACATTCCGGGAATCGTCGGCCTCGCGAAGGCCTGCGGCGTCGACGCCGTGCACCCGGGGTACGGCTTTCTCTCCGAAAACAGTCGGCTGGCGCGGGCCTGTGAAGACGCGGGCATCGCCTTTGTAGGCCCGACCCCCGAATTGCTGGAGCGCCTCGGGGACAAGACGGAGGCCCGCAAGATCGCCAAGCAAGCAGGCGTGCCGATCATTCCCGGCAGTGAGCTGAACGAGTCTGATCCGGTCCGCGTGCAGGCTGCCGGCGACGCCATCGGGTATCCCCTCATCGTCAAAGCGTCGTTTGGGGGCGGGGGTCGGGGCATGCGCGTCGTACGGGGCCCCTCCGAACTGGTCGAACGAGTGGAGGAGGCGCGCAACGAAGCACTGCGGACCTTCGGCGATGGCTCGGTCTTCCTCGAACGCTACATCACACGGGCCAGGCACATCGAGGTCCAGATCCTGGCCGACGAGCACGGAAATGCTGTGCATCTTTGGGAACGGGACTGCTCGGTTCAGCGCAGGCACCAGAAGGTGGTCGAGCTCGCCCCAGCATTTAACTTGGACGACGGCCTGAGGCACGAGATCTGCGAGGCCGCCCTCCGTGTCGTTCGCACGACCGGCTATCGCAACGCCGGAACGGTCGAGTTTCTCGTCGACTCGGACACTGGCGAGTGGTACTTCATCGAGGTGAATCCCCGGATCCAGGTCGAGCACACGGTCACCGAGATGATCACGGGAGTGGACATCGTGCGGGCCCAAATCCTGATCGCCCAGGGCTGCAAGCTCCACGATGAGCCGCTGCTGGTGCCTTTGCAGGAGGACGTGAGCCGAACCGGCTTCGCGATCCAGTGCCGCATCACCACCGAGGACCCGTCCGACAGCTTCTCTCCCGATTACGGGCGGCTGCAGACCTATCGCTCGGCAGCGGGCTTCGGCATCCGGCTGGACGGCGCAGCATACCCGGGCGCAGTCCTGAGCCCGTCCTACGACTCGTTGCTCGTCAAGCTCACGGCTTGGAACACCAATCTGCCCGGGGCCATTGCCAAGGCTGATCGAGCACTGCAGGAGTTCCGGATTCGCGGCGTCAAGACCAACATCCAGTTCCTGCGGAACGTTGTCAATCACCCGCTCTTCTTGAACGGCGAGGTGACCACCGGATTCTTGGACAGCACGCCGGAGCTGTTCCGCTTCCGCCGTGGGCGGAACCGTGCCAACCGTCTGATGAGCTACATCGGGGACACGATCGTGAACGGCAATCCCACGGTGGCCGGGAAGACGAGTCCGGTCCGTTGCGAGCCACCGCCGGCAGTGCCGATGGAAGTGGGACAGGCACCCGCCTCCGGCACGCGGCAGCTGTTGCTCAATCTTGGGCCTGAGAGATTCTGCAGTTGGGTCCGGGACCAGAAGCAGCTACTGGTCACGGACACGACATTTCGGGACGCCCACCAGTCCCTGCTCGCCACGCGCGTCCGGACCCACGACCTGCTGGCGACGGCCCCGGCCGTTGCCCAGCGCCTGCCAGAGCTGTTCAGCCTAGAGATGTGGGGCGGCGCGACGTTCGACTCCGCCATGCGATTCCTGTACGAAGACCCTTGGGATCGGCTGAGGGTCATGCGCAAGGCTGTCCCAAACATCTGTTTCCAGATGCTGCTGCGCGCTTCCAATGCCGTCGGGTACACCAGCTATCCCGACAACGTCGTCCGGGAATTCACGATCGAGTCCTCGCGCCAAGGGATCGATGTATTCCGGATATTCGACTCGCTAAACGACCTGCGCAACATGGGCGTCGCGATGGATGCCGTTCGCGAAACGCCCTCCATCTGCGAGCCGGCAATCTGCTACACCGGCGACATTCGTGACCCGCGGCGGCCTAAATACAGCATCAACTACTACGTCGAACTGGCCCGCGAACTGGAGCGGATGGGTGCCCACATCCTTGCGATCAAGGACATGGCTGGCTTGTGCCGCCCGTATGCCGCCCACGAATTGGTCCGCGTACTGCGCGCCGAGATCGGCCTTCCCGTGCACTTTCACACGCACGACTCCAGCGGCATCAACGGGGCCAGCATTCTGAAGGCCTCTGAGGCCGGGGTCGACATCGTCGATGCGGCCGTTGCTGCAGTCTCGGGATCCACCAGCCAGCCAAACCTGAACACCCTGGTCGGGACGCTCCGGGGAACGGATCGAGACACAGGCCTCGACTCCGAGGCGCTAGGCGATTGCTCGCTGTTCTGGGAGACCGTCCGCACTTACTACCTCCCGTTCGACAACGCTCCCAAAGCCGGCAGTGCCAGGCTCTACAAGCACGAGATCCCCGGCGGGCAGTTCACCAATCTGCAGCAGCAGGCTGCAGCGATGGGCCTCGCGCAGCGCTGGAGGGAAGTCGAGCAGATGTACGCTGACGTCAACCAGCTGTTGGGGGACATAGTCAAGGTGACTCCCTCCAGCAAGGTCGTGGGCGACTTGGCCCTGTTCCTGTTGGCCAAAGGGATGACCTGCGACGAAGTTCGCAAGCTTCCTGTGCACCACAACGTAGGGTTCCCGGACTCCGTGGTCGACATGATGCGCGGGAGCTTGGGAGAACCGCCCGGAGGCTGGCCGCCGGCCGTGCGGGAGATCCTGGTGTGCCGCAAAGAGCCCATCGAGGGCAGGGCCGGGGATAGCCTCCCGCCCGCCGACTTCGACGACGCCAAGGCCCAGGCCGGAAAGATCCTAGGCCGCGAGGCCACGACCGCCGATGCCCTGAGCCACCTGCTGTACCCGAATGTCTTCGCCAAGTACGTGACCACGCGGCGCAAGTTCGCCGACGTCAGCGTGCTGCCGACTCCGGTGTTCTTCTACGGCCTCGAAGACGGCGAGGAGTGCGTCTTCGACATCGAGACCGGAAAGCGCCTGATTGTCAAGTTCCTGACCTGCGGGGACCCGCAGCCCAACGGCACGCGTACGGTGTTCTTCGAGCTCAATGGCCAGCCGCGGGAAGTGCGCGTGCGCGATCGCTCGCTGCAGGCTGCCAGGCCGGCGGCGCGCAAGGCGGACAGTGGCAACTCGGACCATGTGGGCGCCCCCACGCCTGGCTTGGTGACCGGCCTGTTCGTCGGTCCCGGGGACGAGGTCGAAGCCAACGACAAGCTGCTGACGCTCGAGGCGATGAAGATGCAGAGCACGATCTACGCGCCGAAGGCCGGCAAGGTGAAGGAGATCGTGGTTAGCGCCGGCAACCAAGTGGAGTCGAAGGACCTCCTGCTCGTGCTGGCGGACTAAGAGCGGTGAAGCGCGGCGGGTCGCGGTTTGCGCTGGCCGCGTGGGCATTCCTTGCGTATCTGATTGCCGTAATCCTCTTCGGTGCTTGGGTGCGGATCTCGCACAGCGGGGATGGGTGTGGTAGCAACTGGCCGACGTGCCACGGCGAAGTGCTGCCAACCTCACCGTCCACCGCTACCGTGATCGAGTTCACCCACCGTGCGACGAGCGCGCTCTGCGGCGTTTTTGGCTTGGCGCTGCTTGCGTGGTCGTGGATGCGCTCGGGCTGGAGCCCGGTGACACGACTGGTCGGTCTGACGCTGCTCTTCATAGTGTTCGAGGGCGCCATAGGCGCCGGCTTAGTGCTGGGCGAACTCGTGGCCGACGACCGGTCACCGGAGCGGGCGATCGTGATCGCCTTGCATCTGACGAACACCCTTCTACTGACAGCTTTCGGGTCCCTCGCTGCCTGGCGATCGGCGCAGCCGGAGGCGGGGGCCTTCCTGTCGCGGAGAAGAGCGGCCTTCTCGGTTGGCCTGGCCATGTTGGTCGGCACGGCAATGACCGGTGCCGTAACGGCCTTGGGCGATACGCTGTTTCCCCGAGAAGTCGAACTGGCCCCGGGACTGTTCGCGGCGATTCGCGAGGATCTCACACCCGCCAGCCATTTTCTGGTCCGGCTGCGGATTATCCACCCCGTAATGGCCGTGGCCGCGGCTGCCTACTTGGTTTGGCTGCTCGAGTCCGAGGCCGGGACCAGCAGGCTGGCGCGCGCCGCGCTGCATCTGGTGGTAGTTCAAGTGGTGATCGGATTCGCGAACGTCGCGCTGTCCGCGCCGGCTCCCCTGCAACTCGTTCACCTCCTATTGGCGCAGTGCGTATGGATCGCTCTCGTGCTGGCCTGCGTGGATTCGCCACCCGAGCGACGAGCTGTTCCCACCTAAGCAGATCCACGTATCCGGGTATGCGGGGCCAATAGCCTGCACGGGGCAATCTGTCGCCCTCCGACTGCTTGCGCAGATGGCTCGAAGACGATCCAATTCAGGTCTCGGAGTGCACACGGGCCATGCCGTCCGGTTGCCCGTAAGCGCTGGGACTTGTCTGTGGCCGATGGGCCCGACCCGCTCCCGTGGTCCTTCGACTCATTGGTTGCCCGGGCCAAGGGCAGCGCTGGAGCTCGCGCGCCACAGACAACCGGTGGCGGTGGCTTCCTCCTTAGCCATGCCTTCGGGAACGGGTCTGCCTTCGCACGGCCCGTGCTGCCGACTGTGCCGGGATCGGTAAACTTGGTTCCTTATGCTCCGAACACTGCCCCTCTCGGTGGCTCTGCTCGCGATTCCCGGCTGCCAGATTGAGGACCCACAGCTTGAGGGTCCCTACGACGTCCCGGACGGCTTTGTCGTCGAGCAGCTGGCCAACGACGGTCAGATCGGGTCCCTGATCCAGATCACATTCGACGCGCACGGCATGCCCGTGGTGTCGAAGGAACGTGGGCATCCTGTACGGCTGCTGGATTCCGATATGGACGGGACTCCCGAGTCGCAGCAGGTCATCAGCGATGAGGTGGAGAACTGCCAGGGAATCTGGTTCGACGGTTCGACGCTGTACGGCAACTGCACGAATCCCGAAGACGGTACAGCGCACCTGTTCCGGCTGCCCGACGGCGACGGCGATGGTATCGCCGACAGCCGCGAGAGTCTGGTCCAATGGACGGGTCGCATAGGAGAGCACGGTCCACATGACATCCGGCGCGCGCCGGATGCCTCGGTCACTGTCTTGCTGGGGAATCACACGTTCGTCCCGGCGGACCGGATCGCTGACCGATCTCCGCTCCGCGGGTACAGAGAATCCCAGCTGCTGGCCCGCTACATGGACTCCCGCGGCCACGCGGTCGGCAGGAAGGCTCCGGGAGGCGTGTTGTTGCGCATGCTCGAGGGCGGCCGGGCGTTCTCGCTCCAGTTCGGTGGATTCCGCAACCCGTACAACCATGCCTACAACTACGAGGGTGAAGCGTTTACGTTCGACTCGGACATGGAGTGGGACATCAACCTTCCGTGGTACCGCGAGGTCCGCTCCGTCCACGGCATTCCCTCGGCCGACTTCGGCTGGAGGACGGGTTCCGGGAAGTTCCCGGCCTACTACATCGACTCCCTGCCGCCAGTGGACGACTTGGGAAGGGGCTCTCCGGTGGGCGTGGACTTCTACCACAGCTACGCCTACCCGGCGGAGTACTTCGACGCCTTCCTGCAGGGGGACTGGTCCAGAGGGCGGGTTGTGCTGTCGCGATTCCGGCGCAGCGGTGCGACCTACGAGCTGGCCGAGCCGGCGACTGACTTCATCTACGGGGAGCCCCTGAACGTGACGGATCTCGAGGTCGGGCCGGACGGGCTGGTGTACTTCACGATGGGCGGAAGGATGACACGTGGAGGCCTCTACCGGGTCAATTATGAGGGGTACCGCTCGAACGTCGCCCATCGGCCCGAGTCCGGCGTCCTCGCGATCGTGCGCCAGCCCCAGCCGCTCTCCGCTTTCAGCCATGCCTACTTCCAGTCGCAGAAGGAACTGATGGGCGAGGAGTGGGCCACGCAGCTGCAGGCATTGGTGCGGGACGACATAGGCCAGCCGAGGGACCGGATGCAGGCCCTCCACATCCTGCAACGGTACGGTCCGAAGCCGGACGCTCCGCTCATCCGCGCGGCGTTCGACAGTGCCGATGCGGGGCTGCGGGCAGCCGCGATCTACGTCGTCGGGCAGCACGGTAGCGACAGGGCCAAGGCGATCGCCGCCGACGGCCTTTCGGATCCCGACGCATTCGTCCGGCGCCGGGCCGCCGAGGCGCTGGTCAGGATGGGCGATCCGGGATTCGTTCCAGCGTCCGTCCTCCAGGGGCTACTCGGAGACGACGATCGATTTGTCCGCTGGGCCGCGCGGGTCGCGCTGGAAGAAACGCCTAGGGATGACTGGAGGTCAATTGTTGTCGATGACAGCGATCCCCGCTCCGCCGCCGAGGGAATGCTCGCACTGGTCCGCACCGCTTCGGAGCCGATTCAATTGGAAGCGGTATTCGAGAAGGCACTCTCCATGCTGAGACGCGGCGGTCTCTCCGCCGGCGTCGAGGCGGACCTGCTGCGTGTCTTCCACCTAGCCTGCCTTGAGGTCGATGAGGGCTGTCGGCAGAGCCTGCGCGACCAGCTCTTCGAGATCGTCGCGGCGCGTTTTCCGACCGGGGTGGAGATGCTCGATCGCGAGTACGCGGTGACGATGGCCTACTCGGGACGGGCCGAAGCGATCGAGCGCATCCTCTCCCAGATCCCTCCGGGGGAAGACGGCCAACCCCTCCAAATCCACTACGTGTACTGCCTCAGGGAGATCAAGCGAGGCTGGACGGCGGAGCAGAAGCAGCGGCTCCTGCAGTGGTTCCGCAAGGCCCAGCACTGGCGTGGCGGGGCCAGCTTTGCGGGCTTCATCAATCGGCTCTTCGAGTCTTCGCTGGAGTTTTTCGACGAGTCGGAGCGGGAGGCTGCCTATGCGGCCATCCCCGAATTCGCGCCGGTCGACGACGAGGAGCTGCTGGCCCGGCTGAGGAGGAGGTCCGACCACGTGCAGCCAAACGTGTTCGCCCGCAGGACCGGCACGAGGCTGTACAGCGAGCAGGAGATCTTCGAGTACATGATGTACGACCCCATGACAACGGTTGCGTCAATCGAGGATGGCGTGAGGGTCTACGAAGAAGCCTGCGCAAAGTGCCATCGCCTCGGAGACTTGGGGAAGGACTACGGCCCCGACCTGACGACTCTCGGGAATCGTTTCACCCGCCGCGACATGCTTGAGTCTGTCCTGTGGCCTTCCCGGGAGATCTCGGATCAATACGGTTCGTGGCGCGTCGAGACGAAGGACGATGTCTATTCCGCAATGATCCTGGAGGAAGACGAGGCGAGCGTGACGCTGCTGATTCCCGATCTTGAACGCCCGGTCTCCATTCTTCGGGAAGACATCGTCGACATTCGCGAGTCCGACGTCTCGATAATGCCAGAGGGTCTGCTGGATCCCTTCCAGATGCGTGAGACGGCGGGACTATTTCGGCTGATGGCGGAGACCTCAGGCGGAGGAGGCACAGACTGAAGATCGGCCTGACCGTCGCTACCTGCGGCTGACGGCCGTGAGCGGCCAAATGGGGCTGCAGCGGGTAGGTGATCGCCTCCGCTGGGCCGTTCGGACGCTGGAGTCGTTCCGGGGAAGCGCTGATCGGGCGTCGCGTGTCTGCGGGCCGCTTCAGCATCGCCTGCAGTGGCCACATTGCAAGCGGCGCCCGTCGGGGACAGTGAGGATCTTGCGAACGCCGGACCAAGGCCTCGACCGGGAGTTGGGCCATGCCATCTTCGCTCCGTCTTCCGACACCGACCGCTACGGGCGTGCCGGCTACCCGCCACGGGCAAGGCGAGATGCTGGCCTGCGGGCCTGACGAAGGCAGGGTCCTTGGAATTGGGCTGCGTCGGAGCCTGACGAAGCGGTTATGGCTGCCGACCGTTGGCATTGCAGCCCAGACAGTGCATGCGCGAAGGGGGCTTGCCGAAGGCGGAGGACCGGGATCCGCGTGCCAACCGCCTTCCGGCGGCTGACGAGGTTGTAGACTGGCGGCTTGCGATTCCTGACGGGAGTTTTCTTGGGCCTGCATCTGCTGGCCGCGCTCTTGACAGCGGCCGATCCGGAATGGTCCGGGTTGCGGGAGGTCAATCCTCCGGCGGCAGCAGCAGATCCAGACCGGGTCATAGCAATTGTCGGAGCCACCCTGATCGACGGTCTCGAAGGGCTGCCCTTGGCGAATTCCGCGGTGGTCGTGAAGGCTGGAGAGATCGTCAATGCCGGAGCGAGCGGTCGCGTCGAGATTCCGCCGGACGCTCGCGTGTTCGACGCGTCGGGGAAATTCCTGCTGCCGGGAATGTTGGACGGGCACTTCCACACGAACGATCCCGGAAGGGTGCAAGGCTTGCTGGCCGGCGGCTTCACAGCGTTTCGTGATCCTGGACGGCCGATCCCGGTCTACCGACGCCTGCTCGATCCTGCGAGGCCGATGCCCAGGGCCTTCCTTACGGGTCCTCACTTCGACCAAACTCCCCACGCCCATCCCCACAACGCCGTTGACCTTCAGACCGAAGCGGAGACTCGCCGACTCGTAAGGCAGCTCCAGCAGGACGGTGCCTCGGCGATCAAGATCTACTATCGGCTCCCTCTCAACCTGATACGGGCAACGTGCGAGGAGGCATCTGAGCTCGGCTTGCCGGTGACCGCACACCTCGAGCTGGTAAGAGCCGATGCCGCGATCCGAGCCGGCCTGAACGGCATCGAACACGTCACGTCATTGGGGACGGCGCTGGCCGACGAGGCGGACGCCGTGGAGTTCGAGCACGGCGTTCGAGAGGACAACGCGCATCGCCAAGATGGTCGTTATCGGCTGTGGAGCAAGATCGATCTCGACGCGAACCCCAAGGTAGATGAACTGTTGCGGCTCATGCTCGAGCGGCGAGTGTTCCTAACGCCCACTCTCCGTCCGTTCGAGGTCCGCCCCGGCGCGCGCGGCGCCACCGAGGAGAAGCTGGCAGGGTTCGCCAAGATGAAGCGGTTCACGGGAATGGCCGCTCAAGCGGGCGTGCCGATCGTGGCGTCCTCCCACGGTCCTACTCCCGAGGCGATCTGGCGCGAGATGGAACTGCTGGTGGAGTCTGGCCTGTCGTCCTCAGAGGCGCTACTTGCGGCAACGAGCGTTCCAGCGACTTTCTTCGGCGTTCGGGGGAGGCTTGGGACGGTCGAGGCCGGCAGCGCTGCAGATCTGGTCCTGCTCGACGGCGATCCCGTCGCGGACATATCCGCCTTACGCCGTGTCTCAAGAGTGATGCTGAACGGCGCATGGCTCCAGCCCTTCCTGCACCCGGCGGCCCTGCCATCGTACAGCGGACTTGCAAGGCTCGTCGCGAAGGGGTCCGCTGACGCTTGGAGCCGCGGCCGCAACCCCCTGAAGGAACTGATGGCCTACTACCAGTACGGCCGAATGCCGCCAAAGCCCGACCAATTCGACATCAGTGGTTTCGAACGTGAGTCTGCCCAAGGCGGTGCCGCTTGGCGCGAGACATTTCGCCTGAAGCTGACCCGCAGCGGACGATCGGCCAGCGTGAGGGTGGGGATCGTCCGCCCGGCCAAGGGCGGGCGCTTCCCTACGGTCGTCAAGAACGACCTGTTCACCTTTCACATTGAGGAGATCCAAGATCCCAAGAAACGCGAACAGTACAGAGAAGAGGACCGCGACCGCGTCGACGCCTGGGTGAATCTGCAAGCGGTCGAGCGTGGCTACGCAGTAGTGAAGTTCGACCGCGAGCACGTCGCGGCGGATCGGCCGGGCAATCGCTCGGGGGGAGTCTTTCCCCTGTACCCTGAGGCCGAGTACGACTGGGGTACGATCGCCGCTTGGGCATGGTTCTACCAGCCGCTGATCGACTATCTCGTCGGCCAAGACTGGGTCGACGCGGAGCGCATCGTCGCGACAGGGCACAGCCGGGGAGGCAAGACTGCCCTCTGCGCGGCGATCTACGACGAGCGGATCGCCGCCTGTGTTCCTTCTGCATCGGGTTCTGGGGGCACGGGGAGTTGGCGAGTCTTCACGCCGGGCGGCCGTCAGCAGGACATACGGGACATGGTGTCCTCGCATCCGCACTGGTTCACCCCTCGGCTGGGGGACTTCATCGGCCTAGAGGACCGATTGCCATTTGGGAGCCACACGGCCAAGGCGCTGGTCGCCCCCCGCGGATTGCTCAACACGCTGGGCGTGCATGACGGCTTGTCGAATCCGGTAGGGACCCGGAGGACATTCGAGGCTGCCCAAGAGGTGTTCGAAATGCTGGGCGTACCGGACAACCAGGCCGTTCACTGGCGTCCTGGAGGTCACGGCCAGATCGAGGAGGACTGGTCGGCGCTGTTTGACTTCTGCGACCGCCTGTTCTTCGGGCGTCCGTCTGCCCGAAGGTTCAACAATTGGCCGGAATGAGGGCCGCCACGAGGCCCTCATCGCCGCCCGGAACGGACAGCCTAGTCCTCTGAGTTCCCCAGTTGCAGCGCTCGTGGTCTGCCTGTCTTCCGTGTGAGCCTCTTGGTCGCAAGGCACCAACATCGGCATCTCTTCCCGACCACCGTGCGCGTGAGCCACTACCCCCGCCGGAAGCGGCTTCCGCCCTCTCAGCGGCGCGGGCGAACTTGTCGGATCACCTGCCGACTGGGTGGCCTCACACCCGGAATCCCGTGGCCTCGAGTACCCGCCCGGCAATGCGGTCCCGGGCTGCGGGCAGGTCTATCGGCAGCGCGCTGGTCATCCGGTCACACCGGTCCCACAGGCTCGCGAGAGCGGCCCCTTCGGCGCAGGCTCCGATGACGATCCTCGCGCGATCTCGCACGATTCCCAGCGACCGTCGTGTGAGCACGGCGAGCAGGTCGAGCGCCTGTTCGCTCCGGCCCCGGCTGGCGATCTTCTCCGTCCTGAGCAAGGCTGACTCCGCGGCGTAGACCTCCGCCATCATGTCCGCGATTGCAGCCATGACCTGCTGCCTCTGCTCTATGGACCGGCCGTACCGCTTGACCGCCACTCCGATCGCCTCGAGCGTTGCGCGTCGCATGGAGCCGACCAGCGATCGGTGTTCGCCGATGCCGCCGGGGTCTCGCCCGTCGGCAGCGTCGCCGATCGGGCTTCCCGAGGACTCGACGATCGCTTCCATCAACTTCAGGCGTTGCTTTGCGGCGCGCTTGAGGAGCATCCCGGTCGTCAGCAGCCGGTTGATCTCGTTTGTGCCCTCGAATATGCGGTTGATCCGCGAGTCGCGGTAGTTTCGCTCGACGGCATAGTCCTGGTGGTAGCCGTAGCCTCCGTGGATCTGGACGGCCTCGTCTGCGGCAAAGTCCAAGGCCTCTGACAGGTGCACCTTCGCGATCGAGCACTCGATGGCGTAGTCCTCGACGACCGCGAGCATGCGCTCCGGGGCTCCCGGCTCATCCCAGCTGATGCCCTTCAGGGCCGCGTCGATCAGTCCGGATGTGCGGTACAGGAGCGACTCTCCCGCGAACGTCAGCACGGCCATGTCCGCAAGCTTCTGGCGTATGGCCCCAAAGCTTGCGATGGGCTTGCCGAAGGCCTGTCGCTGCAACGCGTAGGAGGCGGCCTCTGCAATCGTGTCCTTGGCGCCGCCGACGCACGCTGCCGCGAGCTCCAGCCTCCCCATGTTGAGCACGTTGAAAGCGATCACGTGGCCGCGGCCGACCTCGCCTAGGACGTTCTCCACGGGCACCCGCACACCATCGAGAAACAGAGGAGTTGTCGAACTGCCGCGCAGCCCCATCTTGTGCTCCTCCGGTCCGGGCAGGACTCCGTCGAAGGATCGTTCTACGAGGAATGCCGTGAATCTCTCGCCGTCCACCTTCGCGAAAACCGTGTATAGGTCCGCCCACCCGCCGTTGGAGATCCACATCTTCTGGCCAGTCAGCACGTAGTGCCGTCCGTCCTCGGACAGCTCCGCCCGGGTCAGGGAGTTCAGCGAGTCGCTTCCGGCCTGAGGTTCGCTGAGGCAGTACGCGCCCATGATCTCTCCGCTCACCAGACGCGGAAGGTATCGCTGCTTCTGGTCCGGCGTGCCAAAGAAGACCAGTGGGAGCGTGCCGATCCCCGAATGAGCCCCGTAAGTGGTCGAGAAAGAGGCATACGCGGCAAGCTCTTCGGCCACAAGCATTTGTGTGGTCACATCCATCTCAAGGCCGTCGAAGCGCTCCGGCACCAGCACGCCCAGTAGGCCCAAGTCCGCTGCTTGCGAAATCAGCCCCCTCGCCACCCCCTCTTGCTGGCGCTCCATATCGGCCGTCCGGGGCGCCACTTCCTCCGTAAAGAACCGCTTGGTCGTCCTGCGGACTTGGGCGTGGGATTCGCTGAAGTCCTCTGGCGTGAACGTCTCGCTGGCTTTGGCGCCTTGCAGCAGGAAGCTTCCGCCGGGCACGCGGGTCGCTGTCCGTGGTTGATGTTCGACAGTTGCTGGCATTGCGGTTAGCCTCCCCTCTCAGTCTACGGGCCGATGGCTCCAGTCGCCGATTCTTTGGACGATCAGCGCCAAGTGTTCGTTCCGCCTGCCGCGACGGGGAGTCCGTCAGTCCGCACTCTTGGGCAGCTGTCAGGTCCGAAGGCCCAGCGCGTAGGCTTCCAGCGCAATCTGCCGCTGGACGTTGTAGCGCTCAAGGCTCTCAACCTCCTGCAGCTGCACTACGGCCCGCTGCAGCCAATCCACGGTGACTTGCTTTGCTAGCGTTTCGAGAGTGGTCGCGATGTCCGCGTGAACCATGTCCCGCCCCTCCGCGAACTGGATTCTCGTCAGGTCTCGGAGCAGGGACCAGAGCATCGCTGCCAGCCGTTCAATCCTGCTCGCATCGCCCCGCCCAAGCGCGGCGAGCTGGCCCGACAGCCTGCCGAACTGTCCCCGCCGAAGGCCGGTCTCGATCACGGCGAGCATCGCTTCGCGCCGAGCCCGGAACTCGTTCATGTCCAGCCTCAACGCCGCGCCCGGGCTTCCCTCGGACCAAGATGCCGCCAAGTCCCGCCTGTCCGGCGGGATGTCCCCATATGTCGCAAGAAACCGGCGCATCTGGTCCTTGGTCAGCGGCGAGAAGTGGAAGGGGATCGCACGGGAGCGGATGGTCGGCAGCAGGTGGTGCGGATTCTCCGAGGTCAGCACGAGCGTCAGGGACGGAACGGGCTCCTCGAGCGTCTTCAGAAGCGCATTGGATGCCGGTTCAGTGGCCCTGTCGGCGTGGGTCAGGATGAAGATCCTCTGACGGCCCTCGGCAGGCGCCAAACGGGCCTGCTCTCGCAGATAGCGGGCCTGGTCGATCGCGATCAGTTGGGACGGGCCGTCCGGCGGGAAGATGAGCACGTCGGGGTGGATCGCGATCAGGAGCGGCATCTGCTTGCGCTGCGCCGCAGTCAGTTTCTTGCGTTCCTCGATTTGCTTCAGGAATTGCTCGGCGGATGGGTCGGTCGCTAGGATTCGCCGGCACGGGCTGCAGTCACCGCATGGCTGGCCGGGCCCGGATTGGCAATTGATGCCTGCGGCCAAGTGCCTGGCCAGCGTGCACTTGCCAATGCCGCGCATACCGCAGAAGAGCAGCGTCTGGGGCAGGCGGCGCTCAGAGACCATCCTCCACAGCGAGTGTCTGATCCGCTTGTGCCCGATCAGTTTCGGAGTAGGCATCAGGACCGGGCTGCGCTCATGTTCCGGGCGTCCAGTGCCGCCGCCACAGCCTTGTAGACCCGGTCGGCAACGTGGCTCGCAGTCCCAGAGGCGTCTATCCGCAGGACGCGCGAGGGGTTGTCCGCCGCGATCTTGGCATACCCTCCCCGGACGCGCCGGAAGAATTCCGGCCCCAGCGACTCCATGCGATCTTGGTCTCCCAGCCGTGCGAAAGCCCTCGCGAGCGCTGTGCCCACCGGTATGTCCAGCCAGATCGTCAAGTCCGGCTCGAGATCGCCCAAGACCAGCGTCTTCAGACTCTCCACCAACTTTCCGCCCAAACCGCGGCCGTGTCCCTGATAGGCGACCGACGCGTCGGTGAAGCGGTCGCAGACGACGATCCGGCCGTCCCGCAGCGCCGGCCGAATGACCTGCTGCGCGTTCTCAGCCCGAGACGCAAAGAACAGCAGTAGTTCCGTCAAGGGCTGCATCTGGAGCTGGCGCGCCTCCAGCAGGACGCCGCGCACCAGATCACCGACCTGCGTGCCGCCCGGTTCTCGCGCCATTAGGGGCTCGAGGCCTTCGCGGGACAGCCTTTCCGTCAGCAGCCGGACCTGCGTAGTCTTGCCGCAGCCGTCAATCCCCTCAAGGCTCAGAAAGAACCCCTTGGCCGGGAGTCCTAGGGGCGCTGCCCCGTCGTCCGCCACGGTCAGTGAGCCCAAGTCAAGGTCTCGTCCACTGCCAGCGTGCCGTCCGGCTGGCAGCGGAACAGCGTGAAGTCCGCGGCTTGGCCGACCTCCAGGTATCCGGACCGTTCAGGGATGTCCATGGCTTCGCCAGCGTTCGACGTGGCCAGTCGAGTGGCATCGAAAAGGCTCAGGCCACCGAAGCGACACGCGTTGGCAACTCCCCTGTCCATGCTCAAGGCCGATCCGGCCAATCTACGGCTGCTGGTGAGCTCAACTCGCTGTTCCGGCAGCAGCTCCACCTCCTGCTCTCCGAGCATGTAGAGGCCGGGCGAACAGTGTGCCGGAGCAACGGCATCCGTCACGAGGACCGCTCTCGATGGCCCCTTTGCCCGCAGGGCCACCTTCGCGAACGGTGGCGGGAGGTGGATGCCGTCGACGATGAGACCGGCGTAGAGCCTGTCGTCCGCCAGCTGATGAACGATGTAGTTGTCGTGGCGCGGAACCATGGAGTGAGCTCCATTGCCCAGATGCGTGCTCATGGTCGCTCCCGCGAGCACCGCATCGCTGATCTGTTCAGCCGTCGCGTTTGTGTGGCCGATCGAGACCACCACTCCGTGTTCGACCATGTGCTCGATTACACGGCACGCCCGCTCGTGCTCGGGGCCGAGCGTTACCAGTCGGACTAGGCCCTCGGCCGCGTCTTGGAAGCGTTCGAACTCCTCGATGCTCGGGGCGCGGACATGCTGCTTAGGGTGCGCCCCGCGCGGGCCGTCGTGTGGGGATATCCACGGTCCCTCGACGTGGAAGCCCAGGAATGCATCTCCGTTCGGGAGCACGCGGCGGGCTCTGGCGAGATTGCGCAGTGATCCCTCCATGTCGGGACCGGAACCGGTGATCACCGTTGGGTAGAGCCGGGCCACGCCGGTCGAGCGTTGCACGTCGATCGACCGGGCGATTTCGTCCATCGGCGATCTGGGATCGTTGTAGTCGATCCCGGCGAATCCGTTCACCTGCAGGTCCATCCAGCCTGGCGAGATATGGCGGTCGGTATCTTCGGTTGACTCCGTGACCTGCGAGATTTGGCCTTCAGCCACGCTGACCCTCACGGTCTGGCCGGTTCTGGGATCGATTCCGCAAGCCGTCATCTAGTCACTCTCCGGGCCAGTCTTCGCCCTGCCGGTCGCCCCCGAAAGGTCCGCCAGTGCCCATTATGGCCCCTTGGCACGGACGCCTTCTTACTCCCGGCGACGACGGCCGACGCTGGGCTGGCCCGGCCAATTCGCTGTGGTAGCCTAGCACCGCGCCACGCTGCCTCGCGTCCAATCGGGGTTCGGCGATGGGTCGGAACGGCGCCCGGTCCTTCCCCGATGGGAGGCGGGCGCCGCGGTCTAGCCGATATGGAGATCAAGTACCGCGACCGTCGATCGTGGCCTGCCAGCGGAAAGGCCGAGCGCATAGATCTCGGGCGGCATCAGTGGCTTGCCGCGGCCGAGCGCCTTGACGGTCAGGGCGATCGCGCCTTCGCCCGGGAATTGCCGCGAACTCCGGCCGGATCGGCGCTCTTCGATTGCATCTTCGGGGCGAGCCCCTTTCTGGCCAAGTGCATGGTCCGTGAGCAGCCCTTCTTCAGGAAGGTCTGGGAGCGCGGCCCGGAGGAGTGTGTCGATCGCGAGATCAGGAGGCTTAGGCAGCTACCCCCGGAGTGCGATCAACGGACGGCCGCGAGACTGCTCAGGACCACGCGCCACAGGGTGGCGCTGGCGATCGCGCTCGCCGACATCTCGGGCCACTGGGGTCTGGAGGCCGTGACGGGGGCCCAGACCGACCTAGCGGAGGCCAGCTGTTCGGCGGCATTCCGCATCTTGCTGGCACGACTGGCCAAGCGAGGGGCACTCTTGCTTCCGGACAAGGAAGATCCCGAGGCTGGTTCGGGCCTGATTGCGCTCGGGATGGGCAAGCTCGGCGGCGGAGAGCTCAACTTCTCGTCCGACATCGACCTCATACTGCTCTACGACCCCGAAGAATTCCCCGCGAGGCGCAGCTACGAGGCACCCTTCCTCCTGATGAAGCTCGCCCAGTCCTTCATCGGCCTGCTCTCGGAACCCACCGTCGACGGGATGGCATTCCGCGTGGACCTCCGCCTGAGGCCGGACCCCGTGTCGACCCCCTTGGTGCTGTCGACCAAGGCCGCCCTAACCTACTACGAGCAGCGCGGGCAGACATGGGAACGCGCTGCGCTCATCAAGGCCCGGCCGGTCGCCGCAGACCGGAAGGCCGGAGACGCGTTCCTCTCCAAGCTTGAGCCGTTTGTCTGGAGTCAGCACCTTGACTTTGCAACCGTGCAAGAACTCCACGACATCAAGCGGCGCATCGATGCGCAACACCAAGGCGGCGACATCGGATCGCGCGGCCAGAACATCAAGCTTGGGCGCGGAGGCATCCGGGAGATCGAGTTCTTCACACAGTCGCACCAGCTCGTATGGGGCGGGAATGAGCCGTCCTTGCGGACGATCGCCACTTGCGAGGCGCTGCGGGCCCTGACCTCGTCCGGCCACGTCCCGCAGTCCGTAACGGACGCGCTGATCGATTCTTATCGCTACCTGCGCCGAGTAGAGCACCGCATTCAGATGGTCGCCGACAACCAGACGCATTCCTTGCCGTCCGACCCGGCCGAATTCGAAGGACTGGCGCGGTTCCTCGGCTACCGGGACGGATCGGCCTTCGACCTTGACCTCACGGCGAAGCTTCGCCAAGTGGAGCGGCAGTACGAGTCGTTCTTTGAACTCCCCCGGGAAATGGCCGTGGCGGGGGAATCCTCGCCGCTTGCGGCGGCCACACAAGTTGAGGCCGCCGAGCGTTTGGCACGCATGGGCTTCGAGAGACCCTCCCGTGCGGCGGCGACCGTCACCAAATGGCGAGAGGGAGCGTTCCCGTCGGCTTCCGACCCGCGGGCTTTGGCGCTCCTGCGGTCGTTGGTTCCGTCGCTGGTGATTGCGGTATGCGGCACTGAAGATCCGGATCTGGCTCTACGGCGCTTGGACGGGCTGGTTCAGGGCATCGACGACGGTGTGCGGGCATTTACGCTGCTGCAGGCCAACCTCAACGTGATGGAGAGTGTGGCCGAAATCTTGGTGGCCGCTCCAGCCGTCGGGGCTGTCCTGGCGCGACGGCCCGAGCTGCTGGAGGAGCTGCTGGATCCCGCGATGGATTCTTGGGGCCCTGACCGCGCGAAGCTGAAGCGGGAGCTGGCAGAGGCCATCGATGGCATCGGGCGTGCTGAGGACAGGCTGCACCGAATGGCCGAGTGGGCGGACCGGGCCCGCTTCCGGCTGGCCGCCCAGTTGCTCTATCGCAGTCTCGATCCGGTGGATGCCCCGCGGCTCGTCAGCGACGTTGCCGACTGCCTGCTAGAGGCCATCCTCAATTCGGGCCACGAAGATCTGACACTCAAGCATGGCCAGGTCCCCGGCGGACGGGCTCGCATCATGGCCCGCGGGCGTTTCGCATGGCGGGAGCTGGCGGTCGGCGATCTGCTGGATGTGGATCTGCTCTTCGAAGCACCCGACGGCAGCCGCTCGGCCGGGCCGGATCAAGTCCCGGCGGCGCAGTACTTCGCCAGCTTGGCTGCGCAGGTCCATGCCGATCTGGTCCGCCTATCTGCCGACGGGCTGCTCTTCAGCGTTCCGGAGACTTTGACGGCAGCTACCTCGGCGATGGCATCGAGCGGCGTGTCACGGCACAGTGGCTCGCGGCCGCGATCTGGCAGTTGGCGGGCCGTTGCGTCCGTGGGTAGGGAGGCATCGGACACCAAGATGCGGGTTCCGACAGAGGGAGCACCTCCCGCTAACGATGAGCAGGATGTGTTGGCACAAGAGGCGGTCTTGAGAGATCTATCGCGTGTCCTGCCGGCGGAGGCCCCATCGGAGGATCTGGAGAGCGCCCTCGGCCACATTGCACAGGCCTGCCAAGCGCTGGTGGCCCGATCGGAGATTGGAGGTCGCAGCGCGGCGGCGGTCGGGCCGCGAAAAGCGCTCGCTGGCATCCGGGACAGCCACGGCGTCGACTCTGCCGAGGCCGCGAGTCTCCTCGACGCTTGGGTGGTCGCAACGCAGGTTCGGTCGGTGGAGAGGCTTCTAGGGCGTCCCGTCCGCTCCGGCGACCAGATCGCCACCCGGATCGCAGTCCCACAGATCGGGGCAGGTGAGGAGTCCGCCCAAGAGGCCGTCGAGCGCGTCACTTCGGTGATCGCGCTGGGAAGCAAGACAGCTGCCAGGCTAGTGCCGGACGTCCGGCGACCCTGAGCGACCGGTCATGGTGGGGGGCGGGCGGGTGGGCCGGCCCCCCCCCCCCCCGCCCCGGACCCGGGGGGTTGCGCCCCCCCCGGGCGGGGGGGGGCCGGGGGTGTGAAGGGGCGCAGGAAATTTTGGTTAATACCCAAAGAAACA
>JAPPMC010000097.1:0-8624 GCA_028819235.1 Bryobacterales bacterium | reverse complement strand
GGGGGGGGGGGCGCGGCCGGGCGGGGGGGGGGGGGGGGGGGGGGGCGCCCCCCCCCCCCCCCCCCCGCCGCGCCCAGTCCCCGGTGGGTTGCCGCCCCACAGGCGAGGTGGCGGACCGGTGAAGTCACGGACCTCAGAATATGAGCTTCATCCCGAACTGAACCTGACGGGCCGGGCAGCACTCCATGGTCGATGAGATTCGCCCTCCGACCGGCCGGTTCACAGTGCCGTTCGGGAAGTTGAAGTGGGCCTCGTTGAAGAGGTTGAAGAACTCCGTCCGGAAGTCCAGCGACAGCTTCTCGGTGAGCGTGAAGGTCCGGGAGACCATCATGTCCAGATTCACCAGGCCGGGGCCTTCCAGGATCCAAGCCGCGGAGTTGCCGAACGTGAAACGCGCGGGCACTTCAAACGCGCTCACGTCGAACCAGCGCTCCGGGGTCCGCTCGCTGCGGGGAAGGTTGCCGTCCCTGATTCGGTTTGGCCGCTGGCCCCCTGTGGTGTTGGCAGGGTTGCCCACCACCGAAGGACTGAATGGAAGGCCGCGCTGTGCCTCGAAGATGGGCGAGATCTGCCATCCTCCGATCAGCTTTGCCAGGGCTCCCTGCCTTGCGTACCGGCGGCCCTCTCCGAACGGCAGGTTCAGCACTCCGGCGAAGAAGAACCGCTGCGGCATGTGCTGGCGCGAGATGGTCTTTTCCGGGGCCAGGTGCAAGCGGCTCGTCCGCATGCCCATCTGCTTGACGAGGGTCTTGCTCCACGTGAAACCGCTCAGCACCGAGAACCCACCGCCGAAGCGCCTCTCGAACTTGGACTCCAGCCCTTGGTAGTTCGTGCCGCCAACTTGCGGGTTCGTGGTGATGTTTGCGAACTGGGGGAACCACCGCCGCGGATTGTTCGGCCCAGGCCCGGGCTCGGGCTGGTTGAGGTTCGCGCTTGTCCCAGTGTGGACCGTGTTCGAGCCCACATAGGCCAGCGAAACCAGCGAGTTTCCAGGCAGGGACTGCTGGATGTTGAAGTTCCACTGGTTCGTCATACCGTTGCGGAAGAAATGCGGCCACACCCCGACCAGCGACCGGCCGTTGATCACGTTGGGGTCCAGTGCGTCCGCGGGAATGCCGTCTCGAATGATGATCCGCGAAGTTGCGCTGGCCACATTCGACGGGATGTCGTTCTGCAGGTAGAACGGCGGGTTCGCCGTCGGGTCTGCCAGAACTGGCAGTGCGAACGTTCCCACGTAGAAGATGCCGTACCCCGCGCGGATCACAAGCTTCGGGGTGGCCTGGTAGGCCAGGCCCACCCTAGGCCCCCAGTCGTTCAAGTCCCGCTTTCGGAACGAACGTCCTTCCGCGCCCGATCCGGTCGGCACAAGCGTGCCGAAGCGGGAGTCTTGCGGATCGATGATAAAGTTCATCGCCCGGTCGTTTTGCTCGACGTAAGGCGACTGGTACTCGTATCGCAGACCTAGGTTGAGCGTCAGCTTCGGAGTGACCTTCCAGTTGTCCTGTATATAGGTCTCGTAGGCATAGGCGTGGCGCCGCACATTCAGGGGCGTGCTGAAGCGGGTGTTGCTGGTCAGCCCCAGCAGGCTGTCTGCGACCGTGTCTCCGCCGCCGCGCACTCCCGCCATCGCCCGGGTGAACTGCCCGTTGAACCAGAAGCGACCCCTTGCGAAGTTCGTGATGCCCGACCAGCGGACAAAGTTGCGTATGTTGGCGCCCATCTTCAGGGAGTGGTTGCCCTTAGTGAAGGAGAAGCTCTCGACAATCTGCCGGACGTCCTGCTTGCGCGGGTCGGGCGCGAAGTTGCGGGAGCCGATGTTCTGGTAGCCGGCCATGAAGTAGGATGGCAACCCCTTGATGTCGTCGCGGTCGAAGAGTCCCTTGAATCCGAAGTCCTTCCAGAGCTGCTCCCTGGTCCCTGTGTCGATCGCGCCGAACAGCCGGTTGTACGCCACGCGAAACTCGTTGACCATGCTCCCGCCCAGGACGGCCGTCCAATTGACGACACCCGTCTTTGCCCGAGAGAGCCTCAGGGCGGTATTCCCGCCGCTGGCTGGCAGCGGGAGGTTGCCCGGCTCGAGCCGGTCAAAGTTGAGGTAGCTGAATCGAACGAAGATCGTGTGATTGTCCGCAGCGCGCCAGTCGAAGCGGGTGTCCACCTTGTCGTCTTCGCGGTTTCTCGACGGGTTGAAGAGATAGTTCTGGCGGCCACCCCGGTTGGGGGCCGGGTACAGCTCCAGCAGTCTCACGGACACCGGGTCGATCCGGCTGGCCGGAATCATGTCGCCCGCGAACCTTGTGCGCGATCCGTCCTCGGTCTGGCTCTGGGGATCGTGGATTGCTGCGATCCCGGAGAAATCGCCGCGGAGCTGCTCTGGCGTCGGGATGATGTTCAGCCGCGTCAGCTTCTCGCGGATTCGCGTCCCCTCGTAGCTGCCGAAGTAGAACATGCGGTCCCTCACGAGGGGCCCGCCGAATGTGGCTCCGTATTGGTTCTGACGGAAGGGAGGCCGCGGCCTCCCGCTGTTGAAGAAGTTATTTGCGTCAAGCTTGTCGTTGCGCAGGAACTCGAAGGCCGTCCCGTGGTACTCGTTCGTCCCGGACTTCGTGGTCACCTGCACGATCGCCCCGCCCCCGCGGCCGAACTCTGCACCGTAGTTGTGCGTCTCCATCTTGAATTCCTGGATCGCATCGATGGATGGCTTGACGGCCTGGTTCGAGGCCACGACCACTCCGCTGAAGTAGTTGTTGTTGTCGGCGCCGTCCAGCGTGAACACGTTCTGGTCGAAGCCGGCCCCATTGACGCTGAAGGCGTCTTCGACGAAGTTCTGCCGACGGCTCGGCAGCACTCCGGCGGAGAGCACGGCGAGCTCTTGGTAGTTCCGCCCGTTGAGCGGCATCTGGGTGATGGTTGTGTTCTCAATAGCCTGGCCGAGGCTGGATGTCTCCGACTCCAGCAGCGGCAGTTCCGCCGTCACCTCGACTGTTTCGGTCACCGATCCGATCTGCAGCTCCACGTCGACCCGAGCCCGCGTGCCCGCGCTGAGGGTGATATTGGGCCGGAACAGGGTCTGGAACCCGTCACTCGTTGCCGTCAGGTCGTACGTGCCGATGGGCAGTGCCGTGATCACGTAGTTGCCGGCCGCGTTGCTCTCGGCTGCGTGTTCCAGGCCAGTCGCCTGATTGACAGCCTGCACGGTCGCGCCTGCTACGGCTGCGGCCGAGGCGTCCGTGACGAGACCCGTGATTGTGGCTGTGTCGGTTTGCGCCGTAGCGATCGCTGCGGAGAACAGCAGGCCCGCCGCGAGCGCCGATGCCCGTCGATGTAGTGATGATGTCAATTCAGTACCCCCTTTGTGTACTATCCGCGTTCGGCGGAGCCGAAGGCGCCTATCGCTCCCGGACCCTCCGCCGAAGACATTGGAACAGGTCAAAGCCCGCCCGGATTATAGCCGCTGAGCGCGCGCATTGGAGGGACACTTGCACGGCGAATCCGCCTGAGGAGCCCAGTTGTGGAAGACGGACCGGGCCAGACGCGCGTCGCGCCGAGATGGGGAGAGGCGGGCCGCGTGCGCTCCCAGCTAAACCCTCTGAGGCTCCGAAAAGTTCGTCTTGGCCCCATCCGCTAGAATTACCCCTTGGGCGCCCCGCTGGGGCCTGTGCCCCACAAGTCCATGAAGTCGATCGCCGGGCTGCTTGCCGCGCTGGTCCACTTCGCTTTGGGCCTCTTCTGCCTCGGGCTTGGGCTGCTTGGCTGGATCGAAGGCGGGGAGATGCACCTCCCCCTGCTCCCGGTGGAGGCGGAACACGCGGCGGAGGCACTTGCCGTCGTCGGCGCGGTCGGCGTTTGCTCTTCCGTCTTGGCCATGTCCCGCCCCGGCGGCCGGAACGTCTTTCTCGTCCTGTGGTCCCTTGGCGTGACGTGGGTGCTCGTCTCGGCGGTCTTCCGGTCGTCTTACACCTTTGAGGACCTTGACGGATTCGCGGCGCATGTTGCTGCTGCCGGGGCCGCACTATTGCTACTGGTCGCGAGCTGGTGGCGGTTCCGCGGCTCCGCTCCTTCCCGATCCCAGCCTCGCTAGGGCATTGGGCCCAAGCTCGGGACCCAAACGGACTTTTCGATCTGCGGCGTCTGGGATAATGGTCGAGGGGCTGGGAGACGTGGACGTCTTTGACGAGGTCAGGGAAGCCTTGGCCGCAGGCGACGTCGATGGAGGATTTCAGCTCGCGATTGATCGCTTCCGATCCGAGCGCTCCTACCCTTTGATCTTCGAAGCTCGGCTGATGCGCAAGCGCCACGAGCTTGGGATGCCGCTGATCCAGACGGAGCCCTGGAACAATCTCGAGCCTGGAGTGCAAGAACAGTACGAGAGGGCGACAGTTGAAGCCGCTCGCGAGGTCGGCGGACTGTTCCTGATGGACGGGGACATCGGCAAGGCTTGGCCCTATTTCCGGGCCGTCGGGGACCGTGACCGGGTTCGAGCCGCCATCGAGGACTGCAGCGAATCCGCAAGCGGGGACGCGTTGGAGGGAATCATCGAGGTCGCCTACCACGAGCAGGTGAGCCCCAGGCGGGGTTTCGAGCTGATCCTAAAGCACCACGGGACATGCCGCGCGATCACCAACTTCTCCCAGTACCCGGTCGAGGAGGGTCGTGCCGACTGCGCCCAGATGTTGGCTGAGAACGTCCACTCGGAACTCGTCGCCAACATCAAGTACGCGATCCGCAAGAGGGACGGGAGCGCTCCCGAGACCGATGACCTTGCCGCGATCGTGAAGGGACGGGACTGGCTCTTCGAGGGCAACGCGTACTACTTGGACACATCGCACGTCTCCTCCCTAGTCCAGATGGCCACTTCGATAGAGCGTCCGGCGACGCTGCGGCTGCTGCTCGGATTGGCTGAGTACGGTCGCCGCCTTGGGGAGATGTACCAGTTTCCCGGAAACCCGCCGTTCGAGTCCGTATTCGCGGACTATGCGGTCTACATTCGGACCGCGCTCGGCACGGACGTCGAAGCCGGTCTGGAGCACTTCCGCCGCAAGATCGAGACCTGCGACCCTCATGTCGCGGGCACGACTCCCGCTCAGGTCCTGGTCAATCTGCTGGTGCGCTTGGGCCGGAATGCGGAAGCGGTCGACTTGGCGCTCGAGCACCTCTCGGACGCGAATCCCCAATTCCTGCAGTGCCCGAATCCGCTCCAGCTTTGCCAGCTGGCGGGCGACTACTCACGCCTGGCCTCAGTAGCCCGCGACCGGCGCGACCTGCTGAGCTACGCTGCGGCGACCATGCAGGTTGCGGCGGCCGCAAAGGCCGCCTAGTACGCACGTCCTGAGAGACTCTTTGGCCGGGATCGGTCCGGTAGGATAGTTGCGTGCTGCCCCCAGCTGCGATTCAAGACATGCAGCGAGCGTTGGGGGACAGGTTCGTCCTGCACCGGGCTAGGGACCTGCTCCTATACGAGTACGACGGAAGCATTGACAAAGGCCGCCCCGAGTGCGTCGTCTTTCCCCGCTCGACTGAGCAGGTCGTCCAGGTCATGGGCATCGCCCGCGACTATAATCTGCCGATCGTGGGCCGAGGCGCGGGAACAGGCCTCAGCGGCGGCGTGATCCCCACCCGCGGTGGCGTGATGGTCGGATTCTCCAGGATGAACAAGATCCTTGAGATCGACATCGAGAACGAGTGCGCGGTCGTCCAGCCAGGTGTGGTGAACTTGGACATCACGCGCGCCGTGCAGGCGCACGGCTATTACTACGCGCCCGATCCGTCCTCCCAGAAGGCGTGCACCATCGGCGGAAACGTCGCAGAGAACGCCGGCGGTCCCCATACGCTGATCTACGGCGTCACCACGAATCACGTGCTAGGGATCGAGGCAGTGCTGACCGACGGCACCGTGCTGGAGGCAGGAGGCAAGGAGCAGGATCGCCCCGGATACGACCTCACCGGGCTCTTGACGGGTTCCGAGGGCACTATGGCCCTCGTCACCAACGTCATTGTCAGGCTGATGCGGTCGTGCGAGTCGGTGGAGACCCTCCTGTCGATTTACGATCGGCCCGATGACGCTGCCACGACCGTGGGCGAGCTCACGGCAAGGGCCATCACACCGGCGGCGGTCGAGATGCTCGACGGGGTCATGCTACGGATGGTCGAAGAGGCCACGCACGCAGGGTTTCCATTGGACGCCCAGGCCGTGCTGCTGATCGAACTTGAAGGTGTTCGCGAGGGTGTCGCCGAGCAGGTCCGCCAAGTACGCTCAGTCTGCGAGGAGGCGGGGGCCAGGGAGGTGAGAATTGCCCAGACCCCCCGCGAGCGGGAACTTCTGTGGAAAGGGCGCAAGAACGCATTCGGCGCGGTAGGGCGGGTGAGCCCGACCTACTACGTTCAGGACGGCGTCGTCCCGCGCACGCGCATCGCGGACACGCTGCGCCACATCTACCGCGTCTCCGAGAAGTACGGGCTCACCATCAGCAACATCTTCCACGCCGGCGATGGCAACATGCATCCCATCATTCTGTTCGACCCCCGAAGCGAGGAGGAGACCCGTCGCACTCGGGCCGCGGGAGAGGAAATCCTGCGCTACTGCATTGACGCCGGCGGCGCCATTACCGGAGAGCACGGCGTCGGCATGGAGAAGAACGAGTTGATGCCGCTGCTGTTCTCCGACGATAGCCTGGCTCAGATGGAACGTCTGATGCGCATCTTCAACCCCGACGGTCGCCTCAATCCCGGCAAGGTGCTGCCGACAGGCAAGGGTTGCCTTGAGGTCCGCACTCCCGCTGCGCCCCACAAGGCCGTAGTTTGGTAGGGCTTCCGCTGATCTGCTAGCATCGCCCCGTGACCTTCCGGCACGGCCTTTCAGCCGCCCTGCTCCTGTCTCTCTGTTCGTGCGCGTCTGAGGGCCCCGCCGGCCCCGGCATCCGCTCGGCCGGCTTGGCAGCCGAGACCCGCTTCCTTTCTCACGACCTCTTCGAGGGCCGGGGAGTGGCGACCAAGGGCGAGCAGCTGACCACGGAATACCTTGCCGCCCAGCTGGCGCTGGCGGGCGCTCAGCCCGCCGGGGACGCCGGAGGCTATTTTCAGAGCGTCCCCCTCGTCGAAGTCAAGGCGCAGCCGGACACCCAGCTGGTGGTTGCCGGGCGGACGTTGCGGCCTCTGGACGAGTACGTCGGTTCCAACGAGCTCCAGACGGGCAGGGAAGTCTTGGACGCCGAGGTTGTGTTCGTCGGCCGCGGCATCACGGCGCCGGAGTTCGACTGGGACGACTACAAGGGTACGGACGTCACGGGAAAACTGCTGGTGCTGTTTACCAACGAACCCTCATCCGAGGACGAGGCCTTCTTCGGCGGTAGGGCGCTCACCTACTACGGACGATGGACGTTCAAGTACGAGGAGGCGGCCCGTCGGGGAGCCTCCGGAGTGCTCATCGTACACACCGACGACACCGCCGGATACCCGTGGGGGGTCGTGAGGAACTCTTGGAGCGGGCCCCAGCTGTACGTTGAGCGCGAGCCCGACGAACCCAAGCTGGCGTTCGCGGGATGGCTGACATCGGAGGCCGCCCTAGCCATGTTCGAGTCCTCGCCTGCGACAGCCGGCAGATCGCTTGACGAGCTGTTGGCCGAGGCCAACCGGCCCGAATTCCAGCCGATCGCCCTTGGTGTTCAGGCGCAGGCGGACGTCCGCAGCTCGATCGTTCCGGTCGAGACCCGCAACGTGGTTGGGCTCTTTCCAGGCAGCGACGCTGGACTCGCCGACCAGGCTGTGCTCTACACGGCCCACTGGGACCACTTGGGCACTGTCGAAGGTGCTGAGGACACCATCTATAACGGCGCGGTGGACAACGCCACCGGATGCTCCGTGCTGCTCGCCATCGCGCGCGAGATCGGCGCTTCCGCCCGGCGCCCGAAGCGGTCCCTTCTGTTCGCCTTCGTTGGCGCTGAAGAGAGCGGGTTGCTCGGCTCCGCATACTACGCCGCGAATCCCGCCGTCCCGATGGGCAAGACCGCGGTCAACCTCAACTACGACGGGCTATTCCCGTTCGGCACGACCAGGGACATCTCGCTTCCCGGGCATGAGCGCACAACCCTCCTGCAGGTCGTCGTCGATCTCGCCGAGCAGTCCGGGCTCGAGATCACGCCTGACGCCCATCCCGAGCAGGGCTACTACTACCGCTCGGACCAGTTCAGCCTGGCCAAGCGCGGCGTGCCGGCCTTCTCGATCCGTAGCGGCTCCCGCTACGTGGGGCGACCGGCGGGCTGGGGCGAGGAGCGGGTGAACCAGTATCGCCAGCAGCACTACCACCAGCCGTCCGACGAGTTCCGGGAGGACTGGGACTTCTCGGGGATCGCCGATCTTGCCCGGTTCGGCCTTGAGATAGGACGGATTGTCGGGGACCAAGCCGATCTCCCGACTTGGGCCCCGGGCGACGAGTTCCTAGCGGCACGGGAAGCCTCGCTGCGCTGACCGGAGCGTAGGGCGGCGGTCGCGCTTCGATACAATTGGGTCTGCCGTCGCGGCCCGTCGAGGTTCGGCGGCCCAGCCAATGCCAAGCGAGGAGGTGGATTGGTGTACCCTGCCCTTGCCCCATAAGTCACGAGCGGGGCTCCTGCTGAGACGCGGCTAGA
>JAPPMC010000273.1 GCA_028819235.1 Bryobacterales bacterium | reverse complement strand
GGTCAACCACTTGACCGAGCTGCTCCACATAAAAGCTCACGCACCACAATAGACCATATGTGGAGCTACACATATGGTCTACATTGGCGACTAGCTGGCAACCAGAACCGGTGGGCGATACGCACGCAACGTTGGGTCCGCAGGTTCCCTGGGCGACGGTCGCCGGCAACCCGGCGGAGTCGGGGAGCGCCGCAGCGTTTAGCGCGTGGCTAAAGGTTTTCCGGTCGCGCGATTCGGCGTCGCTGGCTACGATCGTCGTCGCTTGCATGCCGGAATCCCGGCGTTGCCGCCCGCGCAGGGCGGCGTGAGCACGAGCCTGCCGCTTCGGCGGCGTTCAATCCCGGGCCCGGCTCAGGCCCATCTTATCTCCCGCCGGGGCCCGGTTCCCCCGCGGGAGCCGCCGGTCCGTCGGCGGGATTCCCGACAAGGAGGAAACCGATGGACCCGGAGGAGGAACGGTCCGAACTGGAGCTGACAAAGCTGCGCAAGGAGATCGAGAAGCTCGAAGTCGACACCAGGCGCGCGAAGCATGCGCTTCCGCTAGACTGGTACAAGGCGGTGCTGGCCGGCTTGGGCGGAACGAGCGCCGTGCTCGCAGTGGCGAAGGCATTCGGCTGGCTGTAGAGGAGGATCTTGCGATGTGGCAACGACACGAGTACCTCAGCGGATCGACGAAGGTGGACCGCGACTGGTGGATCGTCGCCAAGCTGGTGGCGCTCACGGCGGTCTGCGCGCTGATCTCGGCCGGCGTGTTCGGGCTGTTGTAGAACCGGACAGGTCCCTTCCCAATCGGGAAGGGACCACACTCCCTTCGCCGCCCGCGCGTTGCGCTCCCAGGTCCTAGACACCTGCCACAAGTAGTGGGACGGCGGGAAGGGGTGGCAACAATCATGGCAACTCTTCCACGTTAAGATACCGGGCTTTCACCTTGGTGGCCCCGCAATGACCGAACTGCCCGATATGCTGCAGGGCGGCGAACAGGCAAGGTTGTTTCCTGTTCTGGCCGATTCGTCAAAAGAGGGCCGCGCCCTATCCGTCTTGTTGGCGTGTATCGCCAACATCGACGGGCTAGGCGAGACGCTACTGGGAACGGTTGGCCAACGGTTGG
The DNA here is from genome assembly GCA_028819235.1 of Bryobacterales bacterium. GTDB lineage: Bacteria > Acidobacteriota > Terriglobia > Bryobacterales > UBA6623 > VXMF01. Next base: position 9,489 of record JAPPMC010000273.1, on the reverse strand, counting down.
GCATCCGGTCTAGGGTCACGGCGTATACCGAGGTGGTTCTGAAGGAGACCCCGGAAGGCGTCTCGGGACGCCCCGATGGCCTGATCCTCGTGGAGTCGGGTCGGAGGACCGTCTGGAGTGCGCTCGTCGAGGCGAAGGTCCGCCGCTCGCAGCTCGATGCGGGTCAGATCGAGACCTACCTGAAGCTCGCGAGGGCCAACGGGATCAACGCCGTGGTGACGATCTCCAACGACTTCGCGGCGGTTCCCAACCATCATCCCATCCACATCTCGCGTATCCCCAAGGGCGTCGAGCTGTTCCACTGGTCGTGGACCAGCATCCTGACCCACTCGAAAGTGCTGCTTTCCGCAGACGACATCGACGACACCGAGCAGCGGTTCCTATTGGGCGAACTCGTGAGGTTTCTCGACCACCAGAGCACGGGCGTCATGCGCTTCGACCGGATGGATGCGAGCTGGAAGGACATGGTGACGTCGGTCGTGGCCGGAGCCCGGCTGTTCAAATCATCCGACATCGTCGTCGACGCGGTTGCGAACTGGCACCAGGAGTGCCGCGACCTCGCGCTCAAGCTGGCGGAACAGGTCAACACGAACGTCGGGATTCGGCTTCCACGCGCACACCGCACGGACCCCCGACGGCGGATTGCCGATGAGGTCGAATCGCTGTGCCGAAACTCCAGGTTGGAGGTGGAGTTCGACGTGCCGGATGCCGCGGCACCCATCAAGGTGGAAGCCGATCTGCCGACGCGATCCATTCAGGTTTCGATGAGCCTGAAGGCACCGGGTGATCGAAAGTCGGTTCGGGCAAGGACTAACTGGCTGATACGACAGCTAGCCAAAAGCGACCCGAAGGATTTGCACATCAAGGCCGTATGGCCGGGTCGCCGGATCCCGTCGCAGGAATCGTTGCAGGTAGTTAGGGAAAACCCGGATGCGTTGGGTGCCGCAGGCAATAGGCAGGCACCGCAGACCTTCGAGGTCCGCTTGGTTCGGGATGCAGGGGCAAGGTTCGCCGGAGCCAAGACGTTCATAGACGAGCTAGAGGCGTCCGTGCTGCGGTTCTACGCCGAGGTGGGGCAACGCCTCAAGAAGTGGCAGCCGGCGGCCCCGAAAATGGTTACTGAAGAACCGCCGCCAGCGGAACTCGGGCGGGAGGCCGAAAGCTCGCCTCTGTCCTAACGGTAGCGGCTCATTCCAGGCCTTCGGACTTGGGGAACCACGGGCTAGCGCGAACGCGCGCGTGCCGGTTCGCGGCGGGGATGCCACGAGAGGGTGCAAGGTCGGCATGTTCGCCGGAGTGATTTGTCCCGACGTCGAACGCCGGCCTGCGCTACCACCTTTACCGTAGCGTCAAGTGGATGGAACCTCGGCAACTGTTTTGGCTTGAAATCGACCGACGCTGGGAGGCGGGAAAGTTGCGTCGAAAACGGCCAAGAACCTGGATGAGAATTGGAGTTTCAGAAGAAGCTCCGGCAACGAAGCCTCCGGTTAGCCAAAGAGAGGCTCATTGGGATTGCTGTGGTGCTTCTCGGACATAGTCTCCCCAGGGTACTTCCGGACGAGGTGCCGCAAGGCGGAGCCGAGGAGAGGTGAAACCGGCTCAACGCCGAAGAACACCGCGAGCATTGCGCCGGCACACGGACACCTACGCGGCCGCAAGCGCTAGGCGTGCCGCGAGAGGTCTGGACACTGCAACTAGGATTTGAAGAGCCGAGAACTCGCCGTGACGAAGACTATGCATTTCCAGTCGAAGCGCGAGCGTCTCCCCTCGATGGGCCTCCTGCGTTGAGTGACCGGCCGGGATTCAAGCCGTGAGCGATTGGTGGTCTTGGGTCCAAGGGAGCTTTCCCAACCGTCAGATCGCCACCGCCATCTGGCTCTCGGTTGGACTCATCCCGTGCCTCTTCAGCAGGAGCATCCGCTCGAGTATCGGAGGTGTCCTGAAGGCGCTTCTGCATCGGAAGTTGGTCATGCTCTTCGGATGGACGATCCTGAACGTCGGCGTGCTGTGCTGGCTGTTGTCCACCGTCGGCCTTTGGCGTCGAGACCAGCTGGTTGCGAGCGTCCTCTGGACCGTCCTGTCGGGACTCGCCTTGGCTGGCAGGACGGTAGCCACGGGCGACGACCATGGCTACTTCAAGCGTCTCCTGCTGGATTGCCTGAAGGTAACGGTGGTCCTGGAGTTCCTTCTCGTTGGGTACTCGTTCAGCCTGCCGGGCGAGTTGGTGCTTGTCCCCGTCATGACATTCCTCGCACTCTCGATAGAGTTCTCGCGAAGGAAGGAGGGGCTCGCTTCGGTCAGAAAGGCGTCCGAATGGATGGTTGCCGCCGTCGTGGCATTCGTCCTCTGGAAAGCACTCTCGGGTATCTGGGACACGCCCGAGGCGTTCTTGACTAACAAGACGGGACGCAACTTCCTGCTCCCCATGTTGTTGACCGCAGGGTCTGTTCCGTACCTCTACGTCTTGCACTGCTACTCCAACTTGGAGAGCGCCCGAATTCGGATGGGGCTCAAGACCTTTCAACCGGACGATCTGAAGCGATACGCACGAAGGAGTTTCTACCTCAGGTTCATTCGCCCGCCCCAGGCTCCTCGGACGTGCCGCCCGGCAGTTCCACAGCCTGCCCGCGGAGACGACCGATGACGTCGACCAGATCGTCTCGGATGTCCTGGCTCACGAGCGCCGCCGGAAGAACCCGCCCGATGTCGACGGGAACCTAGGCTGGAGCCCCTACCTGGCCCGCGAGTTCCTTCAGGCGAAGGGGTTCGAGACAAGCGACTACCACCGGGCACCCGGAGGGGACGGATGGTGGGCGGACTCGAACCGGGTTGATCTCGATAGCCACGCGCTACCGAATGGCGCGAGCTTCTGTGTCGAGGGACTTGAAGATGTCGCGACCACGCTGACGCTCAAAGGCTACTTCAACAAGGACTTCGACCCCACCTTGGCCAAAGAGCGGTTCAATGAGATGGCTCTGGCTCTCCTCGAACGGAGCATCGACGGGGACCTCCGGCTCGGCCGGGTGGCGGTCGAGTCGGACGAGGATTTCGTGATGACCGTACTAAACACACGGGTTGCGCGGAAGACCGAGCGGTATCCCAACCGGTCCGGTTTCGAACTGAACCTCGTTCTGACTCGCAACTCGGTGAAATAGCGACACGTCGAGACGAAGGCACTTGTCCAATGCAGACGTTGCATCGGCGGCATTGCGCGCCAACGCCAACAGGTGGCGCGTCGGCGTCGAGTCGACCGGCCGACGCGAGGGTGGAGCTGTCGTTGTCGGTCTCGTCGGTCTTGTTCGGAGTCGATCAAATGATCCGGTTCGCATCAACGTCGCCGGGTCAATCCCTTGCCCAGCCCGTCAGCAGGTGAAGCTCTATCCCGCGAAACTCCGGGTGCGATTCCTCAGATTGCCGCAGCCGTTTGTTCTTCAGTTCCTCTTCCGACATGACGGTGAGAGGCCCGACGAGTTGATCAGCGGCCCTGCGAATCAGATTGCGGGCTTCGTCTCTTTGGGGCCATGGACCGCCGCCGTCAGGCCGTGAACCCTCGGGCCACCGAAGTTGCTGCACCTTCTCCATCAATGTGAGCCAGTACAACGCAAGCGCACCGATCCCATCGGCATATCCGAGGGTCTCGAAGACGTGCTTGTTGATAGGGGCCAACCCGCGCCCCGCCCTGCCGACAAACAAGGACTCGGAGTAGACTACCCTGTTGTCATTCGCCTCCAGCGCATACCTGTTGTCCACCATACGGTTGAGAAACACCTTGTGGGTGTCCAGGTACTGTTGGAAGGACAATACCTTGCCCTTAAGACGGTCGCCGAATGCAAGACTCATCTGTTGGTCGACTTCGGCATCAAGTTCTCCCTGAACGTGAGGAGGGATCTGCTTCCAAGACTTGAATAGGTCGTGTCCCGGTCGCACGTCAGAGTCGGGAAGTTCCTTCAATAGTGATTTCAACGCCAGTTCGAACCCCATGGCCAGGTCCGCAGCAATGGTGTGTCTCATCGCGAGAGCTATTCCGCTAATGTCAGTCAGCGGGGCCGTGGATGTCTCTGCTAGTTGCTGCTCGATCCAAGCCGCCGACATGATCCGGGCGCACGATTGGACCAATGCCGTGTCCCCAAGTTGAGGCTTGTTCCTATTTCTGTCCACCACGTCCTTGGGCCATATCCGCACGGTGGAGAGGAGTATGCCAGTGTCGCCCCAGATCCAGCGATTTGGCGAGTCCTGAATGCGCTTCCACAGTCGCCGTAGCGGGCTACTTATCCGTAAGGCATTGAAGCGCCAGTGGGAGGGCCGAGTCGGTGGCGTGGTATAGTCACAAGCGTATTCACCTAGCCTGCAACGATGTCTCCAAGCACCGCGCTACGACGACTCGACCACTCCATCCAGAGCGCATCGTGAATGAATCTGGCTTCCTAGATGAGGGCTACGATCACGGTGACCCCGCTGCCCTGCGTGTAGCGGATCGCATGGCAGTGTGCGAGCACTTGAACCCGACGCTGCGTAACATCGCCGAAGAGGTCGGGGGCCTTGACCACTCCAATACGCGACTAGTCCGGGCCGGCATGGCCAGGATGGCCACCGAAAATCTGCAACAGATCATGCATTACAGCTGCGGCATGGGATCGGAAGCGGACTTGGGAACGGCCCGGCATCGGGCCGTGCATCGAAGGAGCCGGGGCGGGAGCCCCTTCTGTTGACAAACTCTCAAGGCTCCCATCCCCGGCGTTTCGCAACACACTATAGCGGGTTGCGGTCGAAGAACTACGGTCGCGCAAAAGCGCTGTCAAGTCCGTAAGTCGACACGCCCCGCGTGGGGATTCTTCCATGAAGACGCTACTAGCAGTGGGTGCGGTATTCGCACTTTCTTTTCTCGCCTCGGGTGCCGAAGAAAGCCCACCCTTGGCGAGCAATGCACTGCTTGCCGACAACATCACCGAAGAGCGGGCGCGCGCCTTCGGGCGGCTCGCCAAGATGCAAGGTCACGAATGCGACTACATCACGTCCGCCAGAAGGGTGGCCCTGGATTGGGGCAGACTCGAAAAGTGGAGGATCCGATGCAACGACGGTTTGGCATACGACGTCGGCAGCGAGACGGACAGATGGGGCGTCACCACTCTATTCGCGGAGCCTTGGCCGCCGCGGGAGCAACCACCCCAAGAGGATTCCCGGGGCGTCCTGATGAGGGCATTGGTGTTCATCTGGGAGCATGAACTGCTCTGGTGGCCGGTCATCGGCCTGTTCGTCGGCGCGTTTTTCGTGCTCCGCATGGTGTGGTTTCGCGTATCCGGTCTGCGCTCGAAATGAAGTGACCGCCGAGTCGGGCAACAAAGGCGATCTCGTGGAGGCCGAGGCGGATTGGATCGGCGAGAGGCTGACGCGCGCGCCGCTTCATCGCCGCGTTCTGACCCTGCTGTTTCCGCCGGTCAACCTGGCCGAGGCCGTCTGTTGCTCGGTGCCGACGGTTCTGCTCGTCGGCGCGGTGTGCGTCCGTCTGGCGCGGGGCAACCCCGTCCATTTCGACGGGACGGGTGCGGTCATGGCCGTGGTGCTGGTCGTCTCGTCGTGGGCGCTCTGGCGGATCGGTGCCGTCGGCTGGCGGCGCTGGTCGCTGGCGTGGTGGCGATGGACCGCGATGCGTCTAGGACTGCTGCGCAGGGACTAGATCGAGGAGCCCGTTTCAGGGTTTCCAGTTCCTTTTCGACATTGGCAATCTCGGTCCTGGCGGATTCGATGGTCCGCATCGTGCTGCGCAGTTCGCAGCCGGATGGATACGACAGTCCGACATGCTCCCAATGGTGCGGGTAGTCTTCGAGGGTGCGCTCGATTCTGACGAACTGGAGGGGCAAGACGTGGCGATCAACATGATCGCGAACGACGGGCCACGGACCATGACCCGCGACGAGGCGGTCCGGGACTCGATGGCATGGTCCATCGCGTTCTCGGACGAGGGGAAGAAGGAGGCGGCGGAAGCGGGCTGGTCGGGCGGGAGCCCGTGGGACTACGCGAGATGGATCGGGAGGCACTGCAATTTGCCCCTGAAGGCGGACCCGATCGCTCGGTGGAGGATGCGGGCGCGGTCGGTACGGAAGGAGACAAGCCCGCACAAAGCGCTGAAGCGCTACCGCGAGTTCATCGACTCGACGGCAACATCTAGAGCGATTCTCGACGACGCGCAAGCTCAGGTGGAGGCGTACATCGACGAGCAGATTCAGCTAGCGCGGGAGGACGAGGACTGGGGCCGGTAACGAACTGCGGAGCCGCGCGACCCGGACTGTCGGCCGCGAGCGAGCGTGGTACAGTGGCCAATCGGTCGAAAAGCCCGGGATTGAGCAGGCGGAGGCGGCCGTCCGGGACGTTGACCCGGCCAGCGGGATGTCCGCAGGAGGAGGTAGAAATGGGTCTGGGGCGGCTCCTGGGCGCGGTTCTCGGCGGCGGGCTGAAGGGCTTCGCGGGGGAGACAATGGTGGCCGCGGGCGCGGTATTCGCGCTGCCGTCTGCGACCTACACCCGGTTCCACGACGTGATGCTGCCGACGCCGGACGGCACGACGCAGATCGACCACGTGTTCGTTTCGCGGTTCGGCGTCTTCGTCGTGGAAACGAAGAACGTGGCGGGCTGGATTTTCGGTTCCGAACGTGACCGGGGCTGGACGCAGGTTCTGCCGGGCGGGAGGAAGACCCCCTTCCAGAATCCGCTTCGCCAGAACTATCGGCACGTGAAGGCGGTCGAAGCGGCGCTCGAAGGGCACAGGTTGCCGCCGAGCGCCGTGCGTTCGGTCGTGGCGTTCGTCGGCGACGCGGAGTTGAAGACGGCGCTGCCGGAAAACGTGACAGTCGGGATGGGCTTCGCCCGGCACGTCAGGTCGTTCACGCGGCCGGTCATGTCCGAGGCCGCGGTACTCGCGGTGTGCGACGCGCTCGCGACGGCACGCATCGACGGGTCGATGGCGGCGCGCCGGGCCCACGTCCGGGGCCTGCGGTCGCGCGCCGATCCCGCGAGGGCGCAGAAGTGCCCGAGATGCGGGACGGACATGGTGCTGCGCACGAGCCGGCGGGGCCGGAACGCAGGACGGAGGTTCTGGGGCTGTTCCGGTTTCCCGTCGTGCCGGATGACGCGGGAGGCATAGGCCGGAGGCGCGGCGGAACGAGCCCCGCCTGCACGCTGACGCACGCAAACATCGAGGAGATCCTCGGGGCCTCGCTGCCGCCGAGCGCGAAAAGACACCGTGCCTGGTGGAGCAACGAAGCGGACGGGGAGCATGTGCAATGCCGGAGCTGGCTGGGATCGGGGTGGGTGGTCGACGACGGCTGCCAACCGGAACAAGGTGTGGTGCGATTCGTCCGCGCGAAGTGAGTGCAACGGGGAAGCGCACGGAGCCGGAAGACTTGGTTGTCGTGACCAGCGTACAGCCGTTCCGAGCGGGCATCGTCTCGAATCGTGCTCGGCCGTGAAGCGCAGGTGGATCCTCAAGGACTCGCGGAGTCTCGCGGTAGTAACGCAATCGGGAAAAGTTGCAAATTCGTTGTAATGGCTCAAGTCGGATCGGCGCAGCGTTGGTTGGGTGCAACGATAAAAGAACCACAAAAACAATGCTTTATATTCACTTGCGACGTGGTGATTCGGAGCACGATCCGCAGGTGCTTCATGAAGTGCGACATCGAGCCCAGGGTGCACCGGGCGCGCGCCACGCGGCCCGGGTCGTCCAGCAGCAGCTCGCGGCGCTCCGGCTTGAGGGCCTCGACGACCTCGCCGCGCTCGGTAGGCGGGAAGGCCTCGACCCAGCGCCGCGCGACCTCCGCGTCGCTCCAGCCGCGCCCGGCGAGCGGGTCGTGGCGCAGCACCAGGTGGAAGTGGTTGCTGAGCACGGTGTAGGCGTACACGTCGACCGCGAAGCACGGCGCGATCCGGGCAAGGCGCTCGACGAGCCAGGCGCGGCGGTGGGAGTAGTCGCGGTCGTCGCGCTCGTCGACACCGCACAGGAAGGCGCGGCGGACGCAACGCGACACGAGGTGGTAGTCGCACTCGTTCACCGGATCGACCAGCAGATGCCGCGGGGTAGCCATGCGGCAATGGTCCGCGATCCGGGCACGCGGCGGTATCGCCGAATTGCCATGGCCGGCGTGGGAAGCAGCCGCATCGGCGCGTGCGAAATCGGCCCGGCCCCTCGTGGGACGGAATCGCGTGTGTCCGTAGTTCCTAGTCTTAGTTCCTAGTCTCGTGCGAAATTAGCCTGGATTCCAGTGGGACGGAACCGCGTGTGTCCGTAGTTCCTCCTCGTAGTTCCTCCCTCCGCAGTTCCTTCCCCTTAATCACCGACCCTCTTCGGGCAAGCGGATTCGGATGCGTTCCGGGTTACGACCACAATCGCGCCATGTTCCATCGCGTCTGCGTGCTGTTCAATCAAGGTGTGAATGGCGTCGGCTCGCTCCGCCGCTGTCATTTCGACGAGACGTAAAATACCTGCATGCGGAAGCCCTCGCAGGAACACGAGCGCACCGAAGTCATTGTCCTCCGTGATCAGCACGCGCCCCTCGGTCCAAGCGAGTGCAAGCAGCGCTTCGTCTGCGGCATCCGCGACGTGCTCGCTCGCAAACAGCACGTCGTGGCCCGCAGCCAATAGGACACTGCGCAGCGGTCGTGAATCAGCGCAGACGTCTACCAGGAACTTCAAGATGCTGCGCGAACCGGAATACGGTCGTACACCTGATCGCCCGCCAGCAGATGATGCGCGAACAGGAGGCAGGCATGAACATCCTCCAGTTCCAAGATCGGGTAGTTGTCAAGCAATTCCTCGACGGTGTCGACGGTGGTGCCCGCCGCAAGGTTGGCCAGGACATGCTCCACGGCGAACCGCATGCCGCGGATGATGGGTTTGCCACCGAAAATGCCCGGATCGACGGTGATGCGTTCGAGTAGTGTTTCCTCACGCGTCATGGTGGCCTCCTCGGCTCTGCCCGACCTCGAATCTTCATCGACCCATAGTCGCACACGTTCATGGGGCACAGCCATGAGCATGGCGACCAGCATTACAAAATGGACAGTGCCACAAGAATGCGGGCAAACCTGCGACAGTGACGCGTTTCGTTCACTGGATGCCAAGAGATCCATGCCTGTCAGACTCATCCTTGCCCGTCGGCGGCCCGGCGGCCCTTGGTTTCGATCCCCACCGGCTGTCCCGCATCGGGCCTGCGATGCAGGCGCTTGTCGACGACCGCCGGATCCCGAACCTCGTCACGCTCGTCGCCCGCCAGGGCCAAATCGTCCACGACCACGCCTGCGGCGTCCTGGACCTGGACGACGCCGCGCCCGCCGATACGTTGTTCCGCATGTATTCGCCTGACCCAAGCGATGTGCGCCAGCATGATGCCGAGAAACACCTACTAGGAGGATTTCCAGCGACAAAAGGAGTCCTGGACACAGGAGTCCTGGACACACGCGAATCCGTCCTACACGTGGCCGTGCCGGAGGGCGCAGGCG
>JAPPMC010000192.1 GCA_028819235.1 Bryobacterales bacterium | reverse complement strand
GGCAGGAAGGCCGAACCGTACAGCGCGGCGCCACCGACCGGGGGCGGGTTCATGGTGACGAAGCCCGGAAGGTCCTGATTCTCCGTCCCCAGGCCGTACACGGTCCACGATCCGATCGATGGCCGCACGAACGTGATGCTGCCCGTGTGGGCAAAGATGGACGCGCTTCACCAGCGAAGCCAGCCTGGTGCCGGCCCCGCAGGCCGGCATTCTGCGGGTGCAGCTGCTGCACCAGCCGCAGCAAGCGCTCGACGAAGCCCTGCAGCACTTGCTCAGCGCGCTCAACGAAACGCGCACGACCTATCCGGGCACCCGCCTGCGCTTGGTCTACGAGTTCGTCTCCGACTGACACCGGAGCCGGCCAGTCTCGCCAGGGCCCTCCCGCAGAGCCCCCCGCGCCGCTCGCCCGCCTTCCGGACGCCCAGCCCCGCTCGACCCCGGTGCCGCCATCGGACCGCGTCCTGCAAGGCTCGCAGCGGCGCTCATGCACCGCCAGAGCCTGCCGCGACCGCCACCGCGCGAAGCCTCGCTCCACAACGACAACCGCTCTGGGTCTGCTGCTGTCCCGAGCTGCCATTCGACGTGCGCCGCCGGGTTGTCGGCTTGGCCGTCCGCCGCAGCCCAAGCAACTCCCGATAGCCTCGCCTGGCCTTGAAGCCCGCTTGGACTGACCTCCCTCTGAGCCCCGTCCTGAGCTGCCTCGCCACCAGAATCGCGACAAGCCTTGTTCGACGATTACCGGAAATCAGAGGATGCGCACCAAGTTAGTCTAGCCTACCGACAATCGGCCCTGGAAGCGATGATCCCTTCAAGCTGACTTCCCAGTTCCGCTCCGGCACCCTGCCAGCTTGACTAATAGAGCGTCAGTGCACTAACGTTGCAGTTGAGTTGTGGGGGCTGGTCAAAGACGCCGCCCGAACAGATCGTCCTAAGGACACCCGCTAATGACAAGTTCGACCCTCAACGTGCAAAGCCGCTACGTTGGCATTCCAGAACACTTGGAGGAACTGGGCAAGAGCAAGTCAAAACTACAAATGCGACCCTGTTCCGCGCCCAGAGATTTCCTGCAGAGAGGAATTCGTGCTTTCTCTAGGTTCCGTTTTGTTCTCATTAGGTTGTGTGTCGCTCTCTCAGCACTCATACTTGTCGAGTTGCTGATTGGACAGTCAAGCTTAGCGATGGATCGGCGAGAATACTATATCAAATGGATCGACCGCAATCAAAGAGAAACCGGAACACAAGGAATTGGTCTCGATTTCGAAGACCAACTTTGTACCGACAATAAGGTGCTCATGTACCTGAGATTTAAAGCGAATAGTTCCAAATCTAAACGATCCATATATCATTTTGGAGATCGGTATGGTAAAGACGGCGACAAGACTCATAAAGATAAAGATTACGACATCATCCGATTCTTGGTTTTTGAAGGCGAGACTAGTTCGTATCCTAGAATGTTCCAGATCAGCGTTAGGTGGGCAGTACGAAGCCACAGCCCGAACGATAAGATATGGAGTGGGTTGGAAGTTTGCAAGAGTATCACTAGGCCCGGGTTACTAGGAATAGTATTTCCGCACATAAAAGAGGGCTTGTATCGACTCCATGTTTCTACTGAAGGCCTTAGACTTCTCACTCGGAGGTTCGAGATTAAGGTCAATAGGCCTAAAGAAGAGTATAGCATTGCTGACTCTGGTTGGATGGCGTCGTTACATCCGAACGATGAGTATTATAGAGGAACTATTAGCAGTAGCACTAAAGGCGGGAGGCTAATTGTTACCCTTATTGACAAGAAACGATCACATCAAGTAGCTGACAGACTGCAGACCTTTCGGAACTCATGTCAAATTGCAAGGATCCTTCGTAACTCAGAAATCGATAATGTCAGTGGCAGCGATTGGATCGTAGATGATCAAGGTCAGGTTGATACTCGGAAGTTTTCTTTCATCAAGATTCTTTTGAAATTGGAGAGTACTACAGCCGACACATATCCCAGAGTATCACTAATCCATTTTATCGAAGAAGTCTTTCTTGTCGGCCTAAATCGAGTTTATGTGCGGGCAAGTGATCACCTTCTAAAGGCGATTAAGTGTTGGCATAGCTGCGAATTAAAGCCGGACTCAATACACAAGAGACTGCGAATACCCACAGATTGTGATGGGTGTGCATTGACAAGCTATCGACAACCTGGATTTGGAAGTTCGCTGCAGATTGTGACGATGAAGGCGAAGTCAGGACAGTTATTTGCCGACATTGACATTGACTCGGCGAATCCATGTCAAGATCTTTTTGGTCTTGTTCGGCATTGCATTCGTGACATTATTCTTCGCGATAGGCGTTGGTAAGAACGGGCAGAGATCTGCCATCAAGGTAGTTGACTCTCTGAATCTATCGCGTCACAATTTGGTCGGGCGGGGTAGCGTTCATGGTGCTCTGACGTCGAAGGCGAGAGCGCCGACTCGTCAGAGCTTGGTTGGATTCCGCTGATTCGACGCTGTGGTTGGGCGGCTGACGTCAGGGTGTGCCGGCATGAGCCTGTACGTTCGCATTGCCGCAGCAACGGCTGAAAAAACCGAAGATGGAGACACATTTAGAGACTGCAGCGCAGGATGGAAGAGCGTTTCTTGGGAGGCGGCGCGCGAGAGATGGTTGCTGTAGAGCCAATGAGGATGTGTGCGCGAGGGTGCCTAAAGAACGCTTTGAACTGAGCCGCTGGCCGAGAGCGTTGCTAGGGGAGTCAAATGCGTGCCGGGGGTAGCTTTATCTTCGAAGAAAAAGGATGATACTGACTGCTCTCCCAGATTTCAGCTGGGATCCCACACAAGGAGGTGCTCAAGAACGCCCATCCTAGGTCCGTAGCGTCGCTTCGCTCCGACCCAATTCAGGAGCCTTCGGACTACCGTTCATATTGGCCCGGAATCGGCACTTCGAATCTTGTGATACCATGCAGTCACGGGCGTTACAGCCTGATTGAAGGAGTATCACATGACTGCTCCAATGACCTATTTCAGCCGGATCGCTCTTGTGGATGAAGGGACTACTGGTATCTGACAACACGTTCTTTTCCAATTGTGAATCCTTGGATCAGTGCAGTTACAATCGTTGGGATTGGGCTGCTGGTGTGGTGGTACAATCGCCGTAACCATTCAGTCCTAGGAGTATTTGGGGCCTAGGAGACGGGCGGTCTTCGAGGGCTAGAGGGAAGGCGCGGATGTGTGCATTTGAGGTTCGCGGGGTGGGCTCGCAGTCGGCTTTCCGGCTCCTGCCCGGAGCCGGTAGCGAGTGGCGTCGGGACACTCGCGATGCGGCCCCGGAGGAGAGTCAGGCTACGCGTGGGGCAGTGCGGCCCGGCGGGTGAGCCCGTGGCTCTGGTTGCCCGTCGGCCGGGGTCCACCAGCGCGCGGGAGGTGCGCGAAGTTGCTTCAGGCGCTGCCTGTCCATCTTCCACGGAAGCCATGGCGACAAGTCCGCTGGGGCCTCGCCGTCGTTGTGCGCACAGGCCTGCAGATGATCCAGCATGTACCGATACAAGTTCAGCCCATTCAGTTGCGCTGTCCCCAGCACCGTCCACAGGCGGCCCGTCGCCGTGGCCCCGGCCGGGCCGCCGGAGCCGAAGCACATGTAGCGCGCGATCGCCGGACCGCGCATGTTCCGTTCCGAGAAGTTGTTGTCCATCGCAATGGACGGATCCTCGAGGAACACGCTCCGGCAGGCACTTGCCCGGCTTGCGATCCCAAGCCTGGCCCATCGACTTGAGCCGTTCCCGCAGGCGCCGGTCCGACAAGTCCGAACGCTGGAACTCGCGCGTCGACCAGTGCCCGTCCTCGCGCTCGTGCCCCAGCTCCGCAAACGCTCCCAGCACGCGCTGCACCGGCTCGCTCAGCTTCTGCCGCCCCTTCGGGTCCAGCCCCTTGACGAACACCTGCTTGCGGTGGCGCTCCGGCTCCGCAAACCCCGGCCGCGACCGCTGCGCGCGCGAAGGTTCCTTGGCACCCCACGGCAGCCCCTTCGTCAGGCCCACGCGCTCGAAGTCCACAGCCCTGTAGCAGCTCCCCGGGCGCCCCTGCTCCACGCACGTCTCCACCGCCAGCGGCGCGACCCCGTGCTGGCTCAGCAGCCGGTCGTTCGCCAGCAGCCGGTGCAGGTTGCGGCCGCGCGTGCGCTTGTCCCAGCCCAAATGCTCATCGCGCGGCCCCAGGCGCATCGGCGCCGCCACGAAGCTGACAACCCCCAGGTCCTGCTGTTGGATTGCAGATTATCTCGGCGTGAAGAGGCCGATTCTTGTCACAGTGGCTTGACGTCGAATCGGGTGAGAGATCCGATGAGTGCGGAAATCTGAGGGCGCTGCGCACGTTTGCCCTCAGCCCGTAGATGCGCCCACCCGCCTTCTTTCTTGCAGTAGCCGGCTTTGGCGCCTGGTTGTTGCAGTAGGCTGCCCGCAAGGTTGCCGGAGAGGCGGCGGTGGAGTAGCTTGGGTGCGCAGGGGCGCGATCGGCACCCCTGCGCGATGGAGTGCGACCCGCGCGAGCACATTCGCCGGGCCGCGGCCAGTGCCATGCAGATGTTCTACGAAGTGTCTTGCACCAGCAGTGAATACGTTAAGCGAAAGCTTTGGCTGTACGCAACCGCGCCTGAGTGTCCTTGGTGTGCAGCCTCTGAGGGCTGCAGCTTGCGCGGGAACGGATTCTACTCGCGCGTGGAGCCCGCGGGCACGCGCATAAGGCGATTCCTGTGCCGGACTGTGGGGCGCACGGTAAGCCTGCTGCCGCTGTGCCTGGCCTCGCATAAGACGGGGAGCGTGGACAGGATGGAGGAACACGCCCACAGTGCCGAGAGCCACTCGATCTACAAGGTGGCGCAGGAAGTGGAGTTCGAGGGGGCCGCCCATGGGGGCGGCGTGCCGGGCCGCGCCCTGTACCGGCAGGTGACTCGCTCGGTGGTGGCGGTGGCGGTGTTCCTGGCGCTGATGCGCGGCATGTGGCCGGATCGTTTCGCCCACCTGCGACCGAGGGTGAGCGACTTCCGCAGGCATTTGGGCACGGACCGGGTGCTGGTGGAGTTGCGCAGCCTGTTCGGGGAAGACCTGCGCGAGGCGCCCACCCCGATCGGGCTGCGGCGGGAGCGGATCAGTGCGCAACTGGTGGCCGGATACGGCTGACACACTCATTGGCCCTAGCGGGGCCCGCGCCATGGCGCCGAGACTGAGGATCGAGGCGACGCGGAGCGCCGCAGGAGGGCAAGAGGGCAGTGCAATCCGGCAAGAAGGACCCGGGCCTGGAGGTGGCGGTCTTCCGCCACGGCGTGATTGCGGACGTGCTGCGCCTGCCCGAGCGCAGCGCGGAGCGGGCGGCCATGCTGCGGGCCAAGGCGGAGCTGGAGTACGACATTCCCGGCACGCGGCGGCGGCGCATCGCGGTCAGCACGATGCGCGAGTGGATCCGCAGGTTCCGCAAGGGCGGGCTGGACGGGCTGCGGCCGAAGCCGCGCTCGGACCAGGGGAAATCGCGCAGCATCTGCGAGGAAGCGGCCGACATTCTCAAGGGGATCAAGCAGGACAATCCGCGCCTGAGCACGCGGCTGGTCATCCGCGAGGCAGTCGAGGGGGGCCAGATCGCGCGCGGCACAAAGCTGGTGCACGGGACGGTGCACCGCATGCTGGCGAGCGCAGGGCTGACCGTGCCGCGCGGAGAACAGCTGCCGGACATGCGCCGGTATTCCTACACTCTTGCCGGGGAGCAGTGGCAAAGCGATGTCTTGCACGGTCCCAAGGTAGGCTCGGATCCAAAGGACCGCCGGAAGCGCCGGAAGACGTACCTAACCGCGCTCTTGGACGACGCGACACGCGTGGTTCCGTATGCCGCATTCGCTTTCTCAGAGAACACGGACGCCTTGCTTTCCGTCTTCCGGAACGGGGTGATGAGAAGGGGAGTTCCGTTCAGGTTGTACGTCGATAATGGTGCCAATTATTCCTCCCGTCGTTTGCAGGTTGTCTGCGCACATCTCGACGTGTGCCTGATCCATTCAACTCCATATTATCCACAGGGAAAGGTGTGGACTTCATACTGCACCCCTTGGGGACGATGGTGGCAAACCGGGCAGTTGAGGGCCCGTGTTCCGGACACTGGCCGCAGTTTGCATTGTAGGGCCAGTACCGGGATGTCCGTCCCGGCGCGGCCAGCCGCCGAGCGGCAGTCGGGCGGCTGGATCGATCGTCGTATCCTGCGTCATCGTGCACCTTCCATTTTGGTGCTCCGGGGGCGACCGCCCTTGCTCTTCACGGGCGGCTGGTCCGGCCATTCGTACAGGCACGAGCCCCTGCCGTCGCAGACGTGGCCTGTCAGCCTCCCGCGCTTCCGCCAGGCCTTTACCGTGCTGACGGAGATGCCCAGCCGCCGCGCCATCTCCTGCAACGGCAGCAGGCCGCCGGCGAGCAGCCGCTCGCGACGCGAGGTGAGCTTGCAGGTTCTGCGAATGCGCTGAACGTGCTTCGCGCCGAAGGTCCCCCCGCCCTTGAGCCGCCGCCGGCCACGTCGGTTGAGGATTTCGGCGATGGCGCCGTCGGTGTGCTCCTCCAGGAGCACGTCGATCTCGTCAACAAGCTCGGGCGGAGTCCGGTAGCGTTTCCAGACGGGGAGTTCGGGCGGGATTTCGAGCTGCTCGGTGGCCCCTCCGCGCAGTCGCACTCCCAAGGCAATCTGCTCACCCCGGGTCAGGGTAACGTCCTCGATCAGCAGGCGCACCATGCGCTTGCGCTCGCGGTCCGGCGTGGCCGGATCATTCCATAGGCGCGGGAAGTCGGTCGCGAGCGCCAAGACGCGCTCGCGCTGTTGCTGCCCGAGCCGCTGGCGGTCCTCGGCGCGCTTGCGCTCGTACTCGCGCTGCGCCTCCTCCAGCGCCATCAGGCGAGCGTTCCATTCCCCCTCGAGCACGCTCGCCACCAGACGGTTGGCCGGGTCCACCTGCTCGTAGCGCCGCCGCGCCAGGTCCGCCTCCTCACGGGCGCGCTGGACCTGCAGCGCGCGCCAGGCCTTGGCTTCCTCCTCCCGCCGCTCCAGCTCGGCCTGCACTTGCAGCGCCACCTCCAGCGCCACCGGCGTCATGCGCTCCAGCAGCAGTTCGCCGACGGCCCGGTCAATGCCTGCCCCGGGAATGTGCTGGCAGTGTCCTTCCGCCTTCGCGATGCCCTCTCTCTGGCATACGTAGTCGGGCACCCGCCGACCCTGCCGAACGTGGTAGCGCACTCCCATGCGGGTGCCGCACACCCCGCACAGGGCCAGTCCCTGCAACAGCGCGGGCCCTTCCCGGGGCGGGCTCTTGCGCCGATCCGATCCGTGCGCCCGCGCGTTCCGGGCCAGAACCCTCTGGTTGGTCTCGAACCGCTCCCAGGTGATGTATCCGGGATGCTGCTCGGGATGCAGCGCGATCCAGTCCTTGCGTTCCGCCTTCACCGACAGGACACTTCCGTCCGGCATCCTGCGGGACCGCCGCCGGCCGTAGGCAAAGGCCCCCGCGTAGCGCGGGTTGTGCAGCACCTGCAGGGTGCGCCAATGCGTCAGCGGCCGCCACACCAGCTTGCCCTTTGCCGGGCCGCTCCGCGGCCGACTCGGGAACTGCAGCTCGCTTGCGGCGAAGCTGCGCACGGTGGCCCCCGCCGAGCCGGTCTGCTCGAAGGTCTCGAACAGCAGCCGCAGGCTCTGGCGAACTTGCGCGTCGGGGTCGAGCTGGACCCGGTCCAGGGGATCGTAGACCAGCCCCACGGGCAGGGGCGTCTTCAGCTCGCCACGCCGGGCCTTGTTGAGCAGCCCGCCCAAGAGGCGGGCCTTGAGCACATGCAGCTCGGCCTCCGACATGGTTCCTTTCAGCCCTAGGAGGAGCCGGTCATTGAACTCGCTCGGATTGTAGAGGCCGTCCTCGTCGAGGATCAGCGTGTCGGTCAGCGAGCAGATCTCCAGCAGGCGGTGCCAGTCGGCATTGTTGCGCGCCAGGCGCGAGACTTCCAGGCCCAGCACGATGCCGGCCCGCCCCAGGCTCACCTCGGCGACCAAGTGCTGGAACCCCTCGCGGTCAGCGGTGGCTCCGGACCGGCCCAGATCCTTGTCGATGACCATCACGCACTCGCTCTTCCAGCCGAGCGCGACCGCGCGCTCGCGCAAGGCGTACTGGCGCTGGGTGCTCTCGGAATTCTCGAACACTTGGCGCAGCGTCGACTGTCGTACGTACAGGTAGGCACTGCGCGCGAGATGGCTCGCGGCTACCTTGCTGCGAGACTCAAGCATCGGTCTGCTCCTGCTTGGCGGTCAGGTGGGCGCAGACCATCGCCACCAGGATGCCGACCATGTCCGCCCTCTGCCCGCGCTCCGAGTCCGGCGGCGTCTCCGCCACGGCGGTCGCCGGCGGCAGGGGCGCCAGCGTGGCCAGCCAGCCGGCCACTCCCTGCCGCTCCAAGGCCGCCAGGCCGCGGCGGTCCGCGTTCCGTTCCGGCCGCGACAGCGCCTGCCTGCGCAACCGTTCGTAAGCTTGCGAGCTGTGTGGTTCGGCGCGGGCTGGCGGACGGGTCACCGGGGCGCTCACTTTTTTTCCCCCGCCAGCGCGCGCTCGACAGTGCGCCGGTGCACGCCGATCCCGAACTGCGCCCGGACGAGCTCCACCAGCTCCGCCGTGCGCAGCTGCGGCTGCTTGGCCCGGGCCGCGCGCAGGAACGCCACCGCCTCCTGGTTGAGCTTGCGCGGCCCGCGCGGCCCCGGCCGGTCCGGAACCAGGCCCGGAAGGCCGCCCGCCTCGTAGGCCCGCCGGGCCGCGTACCAAGTCGGCCGGGTGAGTCCGAACAGCTGCGCAGTGCGGCTCACGCTCATCCCTTCGAGGCGCACGCGTCGCAGCATCTCGTAGCGCACCTGCACGATGTCGCGGGGATCGAGGAAGGCGTGCTTGAGGAACAGCGGGTCTTGCACCCGCTCGGGATGCGGGTTGAGCGAACTGTTCCGGCGCAGCGCCTCGGCCTTGCGGCCCTTGCTCCGTTGGGGCATGCATTCCTCCTGACACCGCGGACCGGTGTGTAAGGATATTTAAGCTCATATCCGGCAGGCTGTCAAGGGACCTGGTTCCCGGGAATTCCCCCCATCTGCTGTCAATTTGCCTCAATTGCACTTGGTTCGGACCCCGATTCCCGCCTTCACCAGCCGCTAGGTGCGACATTAACAGATTTACACCCACGGCGAGATTCACTTAACATCTCCGGACTTGTGCGCCAAGCCCCGCTCCAGCAGGTCCGCCAGTTCCAGCAGGTCCGCCACGCGGAACGCCGAGCGTCCCGCCGAGACCGCCACGAAAGGATCCTGACCCTGGTAGTCGGTCCATGCCAGGGGGAACGACACGACTTGGCCGTCGTCCCCCTCGCAAAGCGCACGGCTGAGCCCCCAGCAGTGCTTCGCCTCCAGCAGCCGGAACTCCTGGCCGCGCAGCGGATGAAACGGATGTGTCACGCGCACAACCGCTCTCGGATCGTCCGCGCCGGGTGCAGTCGAAGGTGTACTCAAAGGGAAAGATAGAAAGGTTCTTCAGAACTGTGCGCCAGCAGTTCCTTGCCCCTCTTCCCCCGGAAGATCTGACCAGCCTGGACGCCATCAACCGCAAGCTCCGGGTATGGATCGAGGGCGAATACCACCGCACGCCGCACCGCGGCCTCGGAGACGGGCACACGCCGCTGGAACGCTGGGCCCAGCGTGCGGACCGCGTGCGGCCGCTGCCGCCGGGCATCGACCTGCCGCGCCTGTGCCTGCCGCGCCACCAGCGCCGCGTCAGCAAGGACCGCGTCGTGCACCTGCACGGCCGTCAGTACGAGGTCGAAGCCCGCCTGGCGGGTCGGCGGGTGACCGTGATCGAGGACCCCGATGCCCCGCCCGCGCGGCCGCTGGAGGTCGAGTGCGACGGGGAGCCGGCCGGCCGCGCTGTCCTGCTCAACCCCTACGCCAACGCCCGCCGCCGCGCGCGCAAGCGCCGGCCCGAACGCCAGCCCCGGGAACAGGCCGCCTCGCGCGGCCCCCCCCCCCCCCCCCCCCCCCCCCCCCGGCCCCCCCCCTCGCCCCCCCCGCCGCCCCCCCCCCAGGCCTGCCGCTGCGCAAGCTGAGCCGCCGCGGCGAGCCCTCCCACGCCCCCGACAGACCCGAGGAGGACCTCTGATGTACCAGGAGCACTTCGCGCTCACGCGCTTTCCCTTCCAGCCCCCCGAGCATCCCGACGAGCTCTTCGACTCCCGCGCTGTCCGCGAAACCTGCACCCGCCTGAAGCACCTGCTGCAGCTGCGCGGCATCGGGCTGCTCACCGGCGAGCCCGGCTGCGGCAAGACCTCCGCCACGCGCATGGCGACCAGCCAGCTGCCGCCCGGCCAGTTCCGCTGCTTCTACGTCTCGCTGACCACCGGCTCCGTGCTCGACCTGTACCAGACCATCGCTTGGGCCTTCGGCCTTGAAGTCGCCCGTTTCCGCGCCATCGCCCGCCGCGCCATCCGTGCCGAGATCTCCCGCCGCCTGCAGGAGGCCCACCAGCTCCCCCTGCTCGTGATCGAAAAGAACGCTTCACACTGCTCCTCCATTGGTGCTTCTCCACAACTGCTCCA
>JAPPMC010000096.1 GCA_028819235.1 Bryobacterales bacterium | reverse complement strand
GCCACACGAGGGGTGCCGTTGTCAAGTCCCGCTTATGGGGCATGGGCAGCCCGCGACCGTGGCGGAAGCCTATTCCATGGGCATCTGTGAGCCCTGCTGCCAAGAAGGCTAATCCACAAGACTCTTGAGGAGCTGTACGGGCAGCGCTAACAGCCTGTCGAGATGCCCCGGCAATCGCGCACTCCGCCGATCAGGGCTGGTCCGTGCAGCCGGGCCGACCGGAGCTTATTCGATAAGGATCAGTCGGGACTGCTTCTCGTGCAGCAGGTCTGCGCCGCTGCGGGTTATGACCACATCTTCCTCTAGCCCGATGTGTATCTCGCCAACATCGGCGTAATCGGCGTATACGATTGGCTCCACCGCAAACGTTTGGCCCTGCTCCATCTTCAAGAAGACGGTTGTGCCATAGCGCTCGGGCCAGTCGGGCCCCAACAAAGGGCCAACATCGTGGACGGCAAAGCCGATCGCATGGCCCGTCCCGTGGGGCGGGCCTTCGTACCCAGCGTCGACGAGCGTCCTGCGGGCAATGGCGTCAATCTCCGTGCCGGTCGCGCCAGGCTTCATGGCAGCGATCTGCCGATCTGCGGCCGTCCTAGCAGTCCTCCACATGCGACGGATCTCATCGGGCGCGTCGGTCTCCCCGTGCCGCAATACGTACGCGGTTCGCTGCAGGTCTGTGGAGTAGCCGCGCAGGGTGATGCCAAAGTCGATCCTTACCAAGTCCCCCCTTTGGATCACCCTGTCGCTCGGGTCCGAATGGCCCCGGGAGGGCCCGGCGACGACACTGACGAAGGGCACGGTCGCACCAATTGACTTTGCCCGCGAATGTAGGTAGCGCCCCACGTCCGCCTCGGACGTGACTCCCGGCAGGATCACCAGAGACGACAAGGCATCTCGCAGGAACGAGTCCGTGTGCCGGGCAGCCTCCCGCAGGACCTCGACCTCGCTCGGCAGCCGCCGCCCGCGAAAAGATGCCACCAGCGGCTCCGAAGAGACGAATCGCTCAGAGACCTCGTCGCCAAGAACTTCCACCAAGTAGGCCCTCATGCCAGCGGTAAGGCCGTCGGCGATCGGCATGTCCCGGGAGGTGTTTACTGCTATGCGCCCCGGATTGACCTGACCGACGAACTCTCTCAGGTGCGGCTTAATCCCCTCCCGCTTGTAGGAAAGCACTCGATCGTAGATGCCGCTCTCCTCGAGGGGCGTCACGTCGTAGCTTGCCGCGATCGCCGTCTTGCGTAACCGCTCGCCATCCAGGTGAAACAGCAGCGCCATCCTCGCCACGGCCTTGCCTCCTCCCAGATCCACGGCGAGGGGATCTGCCGCCTCCTCCCTCGTGAAGACGATCCAGAGGTCAACCGAGTGCGTCTCCATGGCGCTGGGCAGCAGGCGGTCCACGCGCTCGCGCAGAATGGCGGTGTCTGCGGCAATCAGAGTCGAGGTCCAGACGGCGGCGGCGATGGTGGTGGTTCTGGCAAGAATGCGGTTCATGGATTCTGGTGATGGCGCTCTGGCCGGAGCGGCCTTGCGATGCGATACGCTAGCACGATGCCATCGTTAGCTGCAAGGGACACAAAGTGCATCTGGCACCCGTTCACCCAGATGCAGACGGCGCCCCCTCCCTTGCCCATCGTCGCCGGCGAGGGCGCCTACCTGATCACCGAGGATGGGCGGCGCCTCTTGGACGGCGTCTCGTCTTGGTGGGTGAACGTCCACGGCCACTGCAACCCCCACATCAGCCAGCGGGTCGCCAGGCAGGCCGAGCGCCTTGAACACGTCATGTTCGCCGGGTGCACACACCCTCCGGCGGTCGAGCTCTCGGAGCGTCTGCTCGCCAAGCTGCCCTCCAGCCTGACTCGCGTGTTCTTCTCCGACAACGGTTCCACTGCCGTGGAAGTGGCCCTCAAGATGGCCTACCAGTACTGGGCCAACCGCGGAGAACCGGAGCGGCGGACGTTCGTGGCTCTCAAGCACGCGTACCACGGCGACACCGTCGGCGCAATGTCGGCGAGCCACGACTCGCTCTTCACGGCCCCCTTCAAGCCCCTGCTGTTTCGTGTGGAGCGACTGGGCGTGCCGCGCGACTACCTTTCGTCTATGGATCCGGCACGGGACGGGACTGCCAGCGAACGGCTGGCCGAGTTCGAGAACCTTCTTGCGGAACGCGGGTCCGAGATCGCAGCGGTGATCGTGGAGCCGATGGTCCAAGCCGCAGGGGGCATGCTCGTGTGGAAGGCCGAAATGCTTCGCCAACTGCGCCGCCTGTGCGACCGGCACGGTCTGCTGCTGATCGCGGACGAAGTGATGACAGGCTTTGGGCGGACCGGGAAGATGTTCGCCTGCGAACACGGCCCTGTGGAGCCGGACCTGATCTGCCTCTCCAAGGGGCTCACTGGCGGGTACCTGCCACTGGCGGTCACGGTCACATCCGACCGCGTCTACGACGCGTTCCTCGGCGAGGGCCACAGCCGGACCTTCTTCCACGGCCATTCGTTTACGGCCAATCCTCTCGGCTGCGCCGCAGCGCTGGCCGGGCTGGACCTGTTCGACACCCAACGCGTCCTTGCCAGGGTGAGGGAGATCGAAGCACGGATGAGAGCGAGGCTCACGCGGCTGGTAGGCCGTCGGTTCACCCACGATGCCAGACAGATCGGCGGGCTGGCGATCTTGGAACTCCAGACCGAGCGCGGCGGCTACCTTGCCGACATTGCGCCACGCATGGGCCGGGCATTCTTGGACCGCAACCTGCTGCTTAGGCCCTACGGCAACATTGTGTACTTCATGCCGCCATACGTCGTCACGGACCGTGAGATCGACTGGGTGTTCGACCAAATCGAACAAGTCGCCGAAGAAGTCACCGGGCTTGGCTAGGTCGGCGGCCCGCGAAGGACTAGGGCCCCTTCCGGGCCATGTTCCTTGCCGGGCTCGAAGAAGGACATGCGGTTTCTGCGGGTGCGGACGACCCTCACCCTCTCCAAACGGCCATATCGCCTGGCCAGCTTCAAGTCCCGGCTGTGCTGGGCGACCACGATCCCCACGGGGCGGCGCGAGAGCGCCGCCAGCGTGTCCTGATACTCCTGGTGCGCCTCATACGGCGGACCCAAGAACCACAGGTCGGCATGCAGACGGCCGATCACGCGGCTCACCGTCCCTTGGCGCACGGTCGCCTGCGCGGCGAGTCCCAGAAGCTCCAGATTCTTCCGGATTACCCTAACCGCCCGGGCGCTGTCATCGACGAACACCGCCCGGCGCGCGCCACGGCTCAGTGCCTCTATCCCGACTGCCCCTGTACCGGCGTACAAGTCCGCAAAGACGCGCCCCTCTACCCTCCCCTGCAGAATGTCGAACATCCGCTGGCGCAGCCGACCGAGCATCGGGCGGGTCGCCATGCCGGCAAGGGACATCAGCCGACGACCCCGATAGCGGCCACCAAGGACGCGGAGCCTTGCGGATGCTGGTGGGGACATCCTGTCTTGGTTCCTTCTTATCGGCAGCCTCGCTAGGCTTCGGACCGCCTTCCCCCGGACAGCACGCGCTTCACGATGCGCTCCACGGTGGCCCGCCCACGGCGCGCCCCATCTTCAAACAGCTCCGCCTCCGCCGCCCGCCCCAGCGCGCCGCCACTTCGGAACCAGTGCTCAAGCGCACGGCCAACAGCGTAAGTGCCGGCGAAGGCCACGACAGCCTTCGGGAGCACGCCCGCGCCACCAGGAACCTTAGCGACCAATTCCCGCGCGATCGACCTCCAGCCAAAACCCGCACCGAGAACCGTGCCAATTGGGAGGGTCTGCCTGTCGTAGCCCACGGTGCGACCGTGCGCCGCTGCCAAAAGAAACGCCATCCGCACTTGGTTCATGGTCAGGAAGGCCATGTCCGATGCAAACTCGCCAACCACCCACGGCAGGCTGAGCAGGCTTGGAACGACATTCGGCAGGGACGTGGTCGCCGCGAAGAACGTGTTCTCCTTGGCAATCTTCCAGATGACCCGCTCGCTCACGCCGCGGCGCAGGCCGGGGAACCTGGCAGCCAAGGCCAACCAACGGTCTTCGTTGGCGCCGTCGTTCAAGATTCGTGCCGCAGACGCGGTGGGGTCGGCCGGATCGAAGACGTAGAAGTGCGGCGGGTGGGGGATGCCAGCCTCAGAAAACCCGACTGTGGCCCGCCGAAAGTCCTGCGTCCCGGTGATCCAGATCACCGAATCGGGGACTTGGCCCGCCGATTCCGGAAACAGGAACTCCACGACGGCATCGCCGAACAATTCGTCCGAGGCGAGCAGCCCGAGCGTGACCGGCTCATCCGCCCGGGCTTGAACGTCCGCCGGATTCAGCATGTGCAAGACAGATCCAGCGCGGGACAGCAAGCCCTCGGCCACGGGACTCAATTATAAGTCGCGCCTCTCGCAGCAGGACTGGAGCGTCTCTGCGCCCCGCCGCAACCATCTGTCCGGGCGGATGCGCCGCTGGCAGGAAGGAGCCTCTTCTGGGATGGGCCGCAGGACGTTGCGGCCACGCGTCGGAACGCTTTGAGATTTCCTGCCCCATGGCGGCAGCCGGGACCGAGTGCGCCACTTCCAGAGCCGCTTGCTGGTAGCCTTGTACCAGCAAAGCTTGGTGGGCTTAGCTGGGTCGGGAGGGTCTACTTGCAGTCAGGGACAGGGATAGACCAAACCCCACCCTCAGAGCGCTGCATCCTTGCTGGGCTCGATATCCGGAGGCTCAATCGAGGCCCGAGCGTTCTGCCGAGCGGCCTGCTGCCGGAGCAGTCCCTTGATGAGCTGGCCGAACTGGCATCCAGTGCCGGAGCCGAGGTGGTCGGCATGGCGCTGCAAACCCGCGAGAAGCCTTCACCGGCCACTCTGCTCGGCATTGGCAAGGTGCGGGAGATCCAAGCTTGGGCGTCCGAGGCGGACTGCGACTTCGTGCTCATCGACCGCGACCTGACGCCCAGCCAGCACCGCAACCTTGAGCGAGAGATCGGCCGCCCAGTCCTTGATCGGACCCAGCTGATCCTTGACATCTTCGCGAAACACGCCCGGTCCAAGACTGGTCGCCTGCAGGTGGAGCTGGCCCAATTGGAGTACCTTCTTCCGAGGTTGGCCGGTCGCGGATCAGAAATGTCGCGCCTTGGGGGCGGCATCGGAACGCGCGGTCCTGGGGAAACCAAGCTCGAACACGACCGGCGCAAGATTCGCGGGCGGATCGTCAAGCTGCGCAGGGATCTGCGGCGAGTGCGTGCCACTAGGCGCCTCCAGCGTTCCAATCGCGACTCTGTGCCGGTCCCGACGGTGGCCCTGTGCGGCTACACAAATGCCGGTAAGTCGACACTGTTCAACCGGTTGACACGGTCGCGTGTGGTGGCCGACGCCCGAATGTTCGCCACGCTAGACCCGACGATCCGAAAGCTGCGGACACCTTCCGGCAAGCCGACCCTGCTCTCCGACACGGTGGGCTTTATCCGAGACTTGCCCCCCACTCTGATCGAAGCCTTCGCGGCGACGCTCGAGGAGGTCGCCGAAGCCGCGCTGATCGTACACGTGGTAGACATCACAGCCGAGAACCGCGACGTGCACACAGCCGAAGTTAACGGCGTGCTCAAGAAGATCGGGGCTGCTCAGGCTCCGCAGATCCTGGTCCTGAACAAGAGTGACCTGAACGATCCTGACGAAAACGAGCGGGTTGTCGAGCTTGGGCGCGCCGCCGGTTGGGCCCGCGAGGTGGTGGCGGTGTCCGCCAAGACCGGCGCAGGGCTTGACCTGCTGCTGGAAGTGGTCGACGCCGCATTGGCGGAGGGACTGTACGTGCGGAGGCAGTTCCGCCTGCCTTTCCGCGAGGGGGCGGCCCTGGCGGCGCTCTACGAGCACGGCAGGGTCGTAACCAGACGGGAGGATGCTGGGGGCGTTGAGGTGCTTGCAGACGTGACCCCCGCATTGGCTGATCGCATGGAACGCTTCGAAGCGGACGTCGGGGCCGCCGCAGATGGCGCGAGCCGCTCTCGCGGATGACCGCGCCACATGCCAAGAACTCAGGACGGTGAGCTGGCGTCGGAGCCGGCATGGGCGGCGGGAAGCCGATCCTTCCATGGGCAGGCCCGCTCCATCTGCGCCGCCAGTTGCAGCAGCGTAGCCTCGCGTCCCATCGCCGCCATGATCTGAACGCCCACCGGCAGGCCTTCGGGTGTCCAATGGATGGGTACTGAAGCAGCTGGCTGGCCGGTTGCGTTCGCGATCTGCGTGAACGGCACCCACTCTCGGACGCGCCGGCTGAACAGGCGAAAGTCTTCCCGGCCCGGGGGCGGGTGCAGGTGGCCAAGCGGCGGGGGCGGCTCCGCCAGTACGGGCGTGAGCCAGGCGTCGTACCGCTCATGGAATGCGCCGACTATGCGACCCAACTGTTGCATGGTTTCGATCGCTGCGACATACTCCGCGCCGGTCAGGACCGCGCCCCGCCGTCCGAACTCCAATGTCACCGGCTCGACGTCAGAGTCGGTCACCTCGCGCCCCAAGCCTTGGGCCAGCCGCGCAAGCGTCGCTGCCAATGATGAGAACCAGACGGTCGTGAACGCCTTACGGAAGGCCCTGTCGTCCCACTCGGGACTGGCAGGCTCGACCCTGTGGCCAAGTCGCTCCAAGATCCCCGCAGCAGCCTCGACCGCACGGGCACAGTCCGAGTGGACGGCTCCGCCCGCGGGAGACGCAGTGCTGAACGCCACCCGCAACTTGCCAAGAGGCGTGTCCAAGGCGTCCAAGAAGCGTCCTTGGAGAGGTGGGGCCCAGTAGGGATCGCCCACGTCGGCCCCAGCCGTAGCGTCCAGCAGAGCAGCGCTGTCCCGGACCGAGACCGTCACGGCGTGCTCCGCAACCAATCCGCTCATCACGTCGCCGGCATCGGGCCCGAGAGGGTTTCGACCACGGGTCGGCTTGAGGCCGAAAACTCCGCAGCAAGCGGCCGGTATGCGGATCGACCCGCCGCCGTCGCTGGCGTGCGCGATCGGGACTACGCGCGCCGAAACCGCGGCGGCGGCACCGCCGCTCGAGCCCCCGGACGTGCGGTCTGGAGCCCACGGGTTCCGCGTCGGACCGAACGCGTGCGGCTCGGTCGTTGCGGTGAGCCCGAATTCTGGGGTGTTGGTCTTGCCGATGCAAATCAGCCCGGCCCGCTTGTGGCGCGTTACAATCTCGCTGTCATACCCTCTGGGAAGGCCGGCCAACGCGCGGCAACCCTCTGAGGTCGGAACGCCCTTGTACGAGGCCCGGATGTCCTTCAGCAGGTAGGGAACGCCTGCGAAGGGCGCCTGAAGGTCGACCCGCGACGCGCGTGCTCGGGCGATCTCGAACATCGGGGTGTTGACAGCATTGAGTGTCGGGTCGGCCTGCTCGATGGCCTTGATTGCAGCGTCCACCAACTCTATGGGCTGGACCTTGCGTTCCTTGACGAGCTTGGCCAGCGCTAGCGCATCGTGCGCAGGATCGGTAATGTCGAAGGCCATTCGATCCATCCTAGCCGCAGCGAGACACGATCCCGCGGGACCGTCCTCACACTGCATCAGGGCGAACGGATTGCCTGACCGGACTCCGTTGGGCTGTCGAAACATGACTTTGCCAGCCCGTCCTCCCGCGAAACGTTGCTGCCGAAGCGGGCTGTCCGACCCGGGTAGCATGGCTTCCGTGGCCATCCGCTCTTACGGAGCTCGTCGTACCAAGCGCTTCACGCACGGCAACCGGCGAGTGCTCTCGCCCGCTCTTGTCCGACGGCTCGGCTCCCTGCTGAGTGCCCTAGACAGGGCGGGTTATCTCCGCAGTCTGGAGCTGACCAAAGCCCGGCTACACATCCTGAAGGGCGATCGCAACGGATTGTCTGCCCTAGAACTGTCGGAAAACTGGCACGTTGTCTTCCCTTTCGAAGACGGCGACACCTCGGGCGTGGAAGTGGTGGACCGCCATCGGAACTGGCTATGGGCACCATTGAGGGCTTGCTTCCCTCCAAGCAGATCCAGAGAGCCGTGGAGCGCCTGCGCCGCGACCCACCGCACCCCGGGATTCTCGTCCGTGTAGAGTGCGTGGGAGACTCGACAATCGTCTCCGAAGCGGCGCGGCAACTTAATCTGACGGGTCCGAAGATCGAGCGGATTCTCGCAGGCGAGAGGGGCATATGGCCGGGTCTGGCCGTCAGGATGGAAGCACTAGGCTGGGAGACCGCCAACCTGAGGACGAAACTGCAGTCAACCTATGACCTTGCCCAGGCCCGCCTCAGGGTGCTGCGCCCCGCCTGAAGTGGAAACGTGGCCGCCACGAATCTCAGCTCCCGCTTCGAGTTTGAGCTGCACTCCATGTTCGGAGCTATACACTCCGAAATCGATTCCCGGCGCTGGCCGGTCGGCTGCTCAGCCTCGGATTCGCCGATTTGATGCCCCTTGGCCATCGCCCAGCACTTCGGGTTCGCGGGCTGAATCTCAGGTGTCCGCGAACAGCAGACGTTTAGCGAGAGCAGCGCTCCTGACACTTGTCGGTGACAATTGTGCCTCGGCGTCAAGCGGGCTCGTTCAGGGGGACGGAATGGGGACACCAGGCCGTCCTGATTCGATGAAAAGACAACCGCTGGAGGCAACATCGAGAAGAGGCTCCATGGTACGCTGCAAATGGGTGAGTGGCGTGATCTTCGGAAAGCATTTGGAACGGCGTGCGGTGTTGCGTGGGTTCGGAGCGACCATCGCTCTTCCCTTCCTCGACTCAATGGTTCCGGCGTTCGGTGCGGCCCGCTCGGAAAGTGCCGAACCACCGCGCAGGCTCGCTTTCGTCTACATCCCCAACGGCGTGATCCAAGAGGCATGGACTCCTGGCATCGAGGGTCGGAAGTACGATTTCCCTCGGATCCTAAAGCCCTTGGAAGCCCACCGAGAGGACCTTCTCGTGTTCTCGGGCCTGACCCAGAACAACGGTCGCGCGTTGGGCGATGGTCCAGGAGACCACGCCAGGGCTGCGGCCTCCTTCCTAACGGGTATTCACCCCAAGAAGACGTCGGGCGCGGATATCCGGCTCGGGATGTCGGTGGACCAAGTTGCCGCAAGGGCGGTCGGCGACCGGACGCGGTTCGCTTCCATCGAACTGGGAATCGAGCCGGGCCGGTTGGCAGGCAATTGCGACTCGGGCTACAGCTGCGCGTACTCGAACAGCATCTCTTGGCGGGGCGAAAAGACCCCCAATCCGCCGGAGATTGACCCCACCGCCGTCTTCGAGCGCATGTTTGGGGACGTGGAGCGCCCGCTGAGCCCGGGGGAGCGCAAGCGACGGGAGTCCCGCCAGCGCAGCGTTCTCGACCACGTTCTTGGAGATGCGAACCGTCTTCGCGGCAGCGTAGGCCCTGCTGACCGCCAGAAGCTGGACGAGTACCTCGAGAGCGTGCGTGACGTCGAGAAGCGACTCTCGAGCCCGGGAGCGAGCCTCGCGGTTGCTCCACCCTCGATGGAGCGTCCCGACGGTATCCCGGCAAAGTACGCAGACCATGCGAGGCTCATGTTCGACCTCACGACGCTGGCGTTCCAGACGGACCAGACCCGCATTGCGACATTCATGATGGGCCGCGAGGGGAGCAACCTCACGTATCCGGAGATCGGCGTAACCCGCGCCCATCACGGAATGACCCACCACCGGGGCGATCCCGACAAGATCGAGGACATC
Source organism: Bryobacterales bacterium (assembly GCA_028819235.1). Taxonomy (GTDB): domain Bacteria; phylum Acidobacteriota; class Terriglobia; order Bryobacterales; family UBA6623; genus VXMF01. Next base: position 1,102 of record JAPPMC010000096.1, on the reverse strand, counting down.
ACGAAGGTCAACGAGCACCACGTGGAGCAGTTCGCCTACTTCGTGAGCAAGCTGGCATCGATCGAGGAGGCAGACGGTCGGCTCCTGGACAACTCAATGGTCGTCTACGGCTCCGGAATCGGCGACGGCAACCGCCACACCCACCACGACCTGCCGGTGCTGGTGGCCGGCAAAGCGGGCGGCACACTCTCCACCGGTCGGCACTTGCGGTACGCGGCGGAGACGCCGATGAACAACCTCTTCATGTCCTTGTTGGACCGAGTGGGGGTGCGGCCCGAGACACTCGGGGACGCGACCGGCAAGCTGGACAGACTAAGCTTCGGGTAGCAAGGCGGGGGCAGCCTGGCACGCCCCGCCAACTGCAGTCCGGGCCCGAAGCGTACGCTCTCTGGAGCGGGTCTGGACCGGGCATCAATCCCAAGGGCCAGCCGTGATGGCGCACTCGGAGTCGTGCTGCTCCAACTTGGCGGACCGTCGTCGCTGGACGAGGTCCAGCCGTTCTTGGAGAGCATGTTCCGGGACCCGGACCTATTGCGCGTGCCCATCCCTCGCAGGCTGCGCAACTGGCTGGCGGCCCGTTTCGCCGCTAGAAGGGCGAAGCATGTCAGAGAGCTCTACGCGATGATCGGAGGCGGATCGCCTATCGGCCGCCTAACCGCCCTTCAGGCATCGATGCTCGAGGAGGCTGTCCGGTCTCGGCTGCATGCCCGGGTGGTAGTAGCGATGCGCTACGGTGGATCGGGCACGGCGGAAGCCGTTGAGGCGGTGAACAACGCCGGCTGCAGCCGACTGGTGCTGCTGCCGCTGTATCCCCACTATTCAGCTGCCACCACCGGGAGTTCCCTTCGCGAGTGGAAGGCCTGCGCGGCTCGGGCCGGAATGGATTTGCCAACGGGAATCGTGCGGTCCTACGAAACCCACCCCGGATACATCGCTGCGGTCGCACAGCGGTTGCGCGAAGGCCTCGCGGCGTTGCCTAAGGATCCAACGCCACGCGTAGTCTTCAGCGCCCACGGTCTGCCGCAGAAGTACGTCAGGCAGGGCGACCCCCAGGCAGATTCAATGTTTGATGCGGTTTAACGCGGCGCGTCGATTGAGCTGG
>JAPPMC010000101.1 GCA_028819235.1 Bryobacterales bacterium | reverse complement strand
ACCAAGGATCGACTCCGGCAAGCGTCCCAAACATCAACAAAAGAATGTGCCTGCCAATTCGGGGACGCTCCTGGTGGGGCCGGAACAATCTTTGGCTCAAGAACCGGCCTCCGGAGGATGACTGGACTCCTCACCTTCGTCCTCGCGGTATCCGTCGGCGTCGCCTCCGCCGAGACCTGGCGCGGATTGGTCGTAGCCGCTGAGAACCGCTGTGCACCGTATCAAGCCAGCGACTACTCCTACCCTCAGTCGGTGGAGCCGCGCATCATCGCCGAAATCGGCAAGATCTATGGTCCCTATACAGGTCGCTGTTTCGGGTCGAGAGGCGAAACCGACATCGAACACATGGTGGCGCGGTCTGAAGCGCACGACAGTGGGCTATGCGCGGCCGACTTGGAAACGAGGAAGCGCTTCGCGCGGGATCTCTTGAATCTCACTTTGGCTGGACCTCGGGTGAATCGCCATGAGAAGCGTGACCACGATGCGGCGGGATGGTTGCCGCCCCAGAACAAGTGCTGGTTTGCATTCCGAGTGATAGAGGTGCGTCGGAAGTACGGTCTCACAATCGACCGACGGGAGGCCGATGCCCTCGACCGGGTGCTCTCGGCGTGCAACTCGACTGAAATGGTCGTCGGGGAGTGTGCTCCCGCGACCCTGCCGCCCCCGATGCGGAGCACAGAGCCTTCGGGTGACGCGTTGCGGCTCTACGACGACAACGGAAACGGTCGGATCACTTGTGCCGAAGCGCGCAAGCACGGGATCGCACCAGTGCCGCGCAGCCATCCTGCGTACCGCTATATGCGTGACGGCGACGGCGACGGTGTGGTCTGCGAATAGGTCTGGCTATTCTCTCGCCAGCGAACTGCGAGTACTCGGTAGGTTGGGGCCGCGACTGGTCTCAGGTGTACGCGTAGAGCAGCCGGCCGGTGCGTTTGGGACAGTGCACCCTTCGCTGACATCGCAGTTCAAGCCATAGGGACTTCACTTGCGTCCGAGGAGGTAATGGCGGCCAGTCGCTGGTCAGGCTACGTTTGCGGGCCACCAACGGAATCACCCGGGCCTACGGACTCCCAGAAACATTGGCGAGTGACGAAGGCCCGCCTTACAGTTCGCGTGCCTGCGTTGCCAAGAACGGGCTTGGCGTGCCATGGCTGAGCACAAGAAGCTCCTGCTTGGCCCTGGACGCGGCGACATACAGCAGCGCCCTCTCTTGGATCTCCGCTTCTTCCAGCACGCCGTCGTCTGTCGCTCCGCGGATAGCATGGGTCAGTGGAAGCACCCCGGCGTTCGCGCTGACGACAGCGACCCGCTCGAACTCGAGACCCTTGACCCTGTGCATGGTTGCGACTCGTACGCCCTTCGATTCGCGGTCGTCACCTGCGGCCTCGATCGCCACTGCGGGAATTCCGGCGGAGCTGATGGCGTCCCTGGCGGCATCTCTGACCTTGATCGTCCTGGCTACCACGCAGACGTCCCTGAGGTCCGTACCGTGCTGGACCAAGCCTTGCAAGTACTCAGCAACCGCCCGAAACTGCGCCTCCGCCGTCTCAAAGTTCCGCACGAGCGGAGCCGGGCCGGTGGTAAGGGACTGGATGTTGCGGTTGTCGTCCCTGCCGCCGTCGAGGTCGTCGATCTCCCGCCCCTCGAGTAGTAGCGCTGCCCAAGACCGAGTCTCCTCGGTCGTGCGGTAGTTCAGGCGCAGCTTCCGGGATCGCCCCCGGATGTCGATGCCGCACCTTCCCAGGACGATCTTCGATCCGTAGATCCGTTGGTGGCAATCACCAGTGATGAAGAGGTCGTTCTTGCCAGGCGGGGCGAGGGCGCGGATGAGCCGGAAGGCTTGCGGCCCAAGATCCTGCGCCTCATCGACGATCACGCTCAAGAATGGAGGCCCTTGTGGCCCTTCGCGAATGAGGTCGATTGCGTCTTGGTACGCGTCATCGCGGGCCCTAAGGCCGTTGGCGGCCAGCACCTGCTGGTAAGTCTCGAACACTTTCCAGACCTTGACACGGGCGGACCGGTGCAGCGGTGTTCCTCTGCCCACGCGCGAGACCCGCTTGTAGCCGGCGAGGGTTTGGACGCCATTCGCTTGCACGACGCGTTCCAGCTCCGCCTCATAGAATCCTCGTGGGAGCGCCAGATCGGCGGGTTGCTGGGAGAGAGCTTCCTCCCACGCCTGTTGGTCCCGCTTGAAAGTGATCCTGAATTCGTATTCGTGTCGCTTGAGGAAGGCGTAAGTCCAGGCGTCGAGGTTCTGGACGTTGATCCGGCCCATCTCCTCGTCCGTACAGATTTGGCGGAGATTCTGGCGGATGTCCTTCGCAAGGTTGCGGTTGAAGGTGACGAACAGGATCCGCTCTTCCGGCTGGCACTTTCGAGCGAGCCACCGGGCACGGTGCATGGCCACGACGGTCTTGCCTGTGCCGGCGGCCCCAAGGACCCGCACCGGACCGTTCCAGTCCCGGTTGGCGATCTGCTGCTGGGTGGGATGCAGGAAAACCCGCCACTTCTCTAGTGGCGCGTTCAGCATCGCCTCCAGATCGCGCTGACTGTCAACAAACCTGAATCGGGCCTGCGATTCGCGGCGCTGGAGGGCATTGACAAAATCGCTAGTGTCGACAGGGTCGTCAGAGGTCTCCCTCTCGCGGAGGATGTCCTCGTAGGATGTGCCGGCAAGGAAGTAGAACAAGCCCTCGTAGGCTTCCCTGGGCAGGCGGGGCTTGATGGATTCCAGGAAGTCCTCGGCGTCACCCTGTGCGGCGTGCAGTTCGCCGACCATGGCCTCGGGCACGCCGAGGCGGACCAGTTGCCTGCTCTTGAGGGCAGCGAACGGCCCGGTGGGCTGCACTGTCTGGGGTGGTGATGCTTGGGGTCCCTGGGGAGGATGTGGCACGGAAGGGCTGTAGATCTGCAGCGCTCCGGTTTCGGGATTGATGTCGCATCGATGGCGGGCGGCCCACTTGTAGGCCTCGTCGTGCTTGTCGGCCCACAGGAGTAAATGTCCGTCGCCCCGCGGGGCTTGCTGCAGAATCGCCCGATATCCCTTGCCGAGCCGAATCGACCGTACGTTCGGGCTCAGCGCCTGCCTCACCCTTTCGAAGTTCAGGCCGGTGCTGGTCGGATCCGCCCGAAACTTGACGAGCATGGCCGAGACGCGGCGCTGCTGCTGGGCAGGCAGGCGGGCGAAGGCGCTCAGGAACCCTTCCGCGAGTGCCAGCTGTCCTGCGATTGCCATTGGTCACCTCCCCGTTGCGGCCCCGCCGACCGCTTCTTGCAGCGCGTTTGGTGGGGCGTGCTGGTCAAGCACTATCCACCCCGCATTCTCGAACGTGTGTCGATAGTCCAGTTGGTAGTCCATCAGCACAGCCACCTTGCGGTCCGTCCATGCCAGTTCAGCTTCGGCGACTACTACTCCAGAAGCGTTTGCGAACTCATACCCGACCACATCAGGCGGCGCCGTCCCGGCGGTCGCAAGGTCCGTGACCAAGGTCCTGATCGTATCGTCGGCTTCCGCGAAGACTTGGCCCCAAGCGCCATCCAAGGCTGGCCCGTCCGTGCGGACGGCACGGAAAGCCGGATAAGCGTGCTCGGCGACCGCCGTTGCAGTAGTCCACCAAGGCTCGGAGAGGAACTGGACCAGGTTGAAGAGGCGCAAGGAGCCGTTCCAGACTTCCTGGTAGCTTTCGGCACTCGGATCGGAATCGTCGAGGTGCAACGCAAAGGACATTCGGTCGGGCTTCAGCTTCGACAACGCGGAACGCGACAGTGAGACGAATAGGTTCGCATTCTCGAAGCCCGAGCCGAACTCCGGGCCGCCGCCCGCGTAGAGTGCGGTGTTACCCCAGGACATCAGCCGATCCTGTGCCCCGCCGGGGAGCAGATCGCGGGCCGAAGCCTCGAGCCGCTGGCGGAAATCGGCGGTGGCCATTACCGAGTGGTCGAACAGGCAGAGCACATCAGTGAACACTGCCTTCTGCCAGCGACCGAAGTCCGGGTCCTCCAAGTGGCGAAGCAACAGGTCGAACGAAGTCGGGGACGTATGCAGGGACTGGCGGAGCGGCCCGGTGTTCCACCGGCCGTCCAAGCCTCGCTGGACCCTGGCCATCGCCTGGCCGGAGCCTCTTGAGCTGATGGACCCTCGCAAGAGGTCCAGGGCGGGCTGGGGTCGGCTGAATGCCGAGTCGAGGTCCTGCCAAGTCAGCGACCACTGGAGGTATCCGGCCCGCACCAATGCCATGCGCTTGACGGAGTCCTCCCCGATTCTGTTCTTGTGGAATTCGAACCCGTCCAAGAACACGGCTATGGGGCGCGCCTCTGAATCTCCGTCGGGCGGATACATCACGAAGTCTGGCTTGGATGGCTCGACAACGCCGTCTGCGGCCCCCAGGTTCACTTGGGCCTCAATCGACCAGGTGCGTTTGTTGAGTGTCAATGCCCAGCCTCGACGTCCTCGCACGATGGCGTTTCGGAAGGCCATTCCTGGCGTTCCAGCCGCCCGGATCCGCAGGGCGCTGCGGAACCGTGCCTCCAACTCGCTCTCGGCGAAGCCATCGAATGCGATCCTGTCAATCGTCGCAATCGGCTCGAGACCGTCGGAGCGCTCCAAGATTCTCTTCAGAACGGCGATGGCCTCGCGCTTGGATGGATTCGGCAGGTCGGGTCCAGGCCTGTAGGCCCTCAAGCAGCGATGGCATCCGTCGTCACAGTCGCACTTCTGGATTCGGTCTCGGGCAGTGCGGAAGACTTCGATCAGTCGGGTGGATGTGCCAACGAGGTCTTTAAGGTAGCCAGTGCCGCCGGGCACGGAATCGTAAAGGATCAGGACGGTGCGGCGTGCGGAATCTCCCGGCGTCAGCTTTCGCTGCACGATGACCCGGATGTGGTCGACCTTTCCCCGGTACTTCTGCTTGAGCCCCAGCTCGACCGCGGCGATGAACGACTGGACCTGAATGCCGGAAGACTCTTCGAAGAGGCCCGGCATCAGGATGGTGAGCGATTCGGAGACGAACTCCCGGTAGAGGTACAGGCAGTCGACGATGTCGGGGTCTTGGCTGACCGGGCTCACGCTGCGGCCGAAGTTCCACGTGTCGGGCACGGCTTGGAAGTGGCGGTGGTCGATCTTCGAGCAGGTCCAGTCATGTCGCGGCTCCTCGCTCGAGCGTCGCGACTGGACGCGGCCACACTTCTTGCAGACGCGGAAGCCGACCCTGGGGATCTGGCTACCGTCGAAGCGGACGATGCTTCCCTTGTTGGTCTGGGGGCCGAAGTTGATCTCCCGGAATGTGGTGGCCGAGACGTACTCGAACCCGAAGGCGGGCTCCCCGGGGACTGGCGGTGTTCCGTATGCCTTGCGTGCGGCTTTCGCGTCGGGTTCTGCCACGAGATGGCGCTTGTAGAACAGGGGATCCCGGACCTCGAGGTCGTCTTTGATCTGAGCCTCGCGTACTTTGCTGGTAGCGTGGACGAGCCGCAGCGGAAGCATGGTGTGGGCCTGGCCGGAGTCGCTCCACATCGGATCGCCGCACAGCGGGCAGGCTCGTAACGAGTCGTCACCTTCGATCCGTTCCATGTGTGTGCAGTTGGGGCAGAACCTCCACCGCTCGAAGCTGCTCACGGCAAGGTTGATGCGGTCGATGGTGACGCGGTGGCCCTCAGCGAAGAAGCGGTTCTCTAAGGCAAGTTCGCTGAGTGCGGCGGAGGCTGGCCGCACGTACTGGTAGACTTCGCTGCCGCTCTCGGCCTCAGCGCCACCGGCTGGCGGTTGCTGCTGCTGGGCCTCTGGTGCGGGCTGGTTGACGATTACTGATCGCAGAGTGACGCCTTCTTCCGGGAATGCGTAATTGGGAATCAGCCCTTCGTCCGTCAGGAAGCCGAACGTGTCGCGCTGGCCGAGCGACTTCCTGAGCTTTCCGAGCCCCCTCCTCTCAAGGTCGACCCGTTGCCGGTCTCTCTCGGTCTCTTTGTCATCGGGTGCGTTCTTGAGGTCCCTTAGCCGTCTGCCAAGGTTTCGAACATCGCGCCCGATCGCGTCCTGTTCCTTGAGCGCATGCTCCAATCGCTTTAGGATCTTGCCTTCGAGCTGGGACTCGCCGTCAGGACGGCCCCACAAGAACTTGCGCAGGTACTCCTTGGAATCCTCACTGAGCGATTCCCCGAACGCATCCGTGAATTCTTGGAAGAGGGCATCACGGTACCGGGCAATGTGGGCAAAGAACGTGAACGGAAACTCCGTTTCGGTCCGCTTCCGTACGGCCTCCAGAACGGGGCCGATTCTCTTGGGAACGGCCTTTGGGTCCCCGCAGGACGCGGCCCAGTCGTCAAGGCAGAAGGATGTGAGCTGCCGCTCCAGCACCGCCGAAGCGTTCAGGAACAAGCCCGGGGTCGATACCGCTCCATGGAGCATTTCGAGGGGGTCGGCGTAGAAGGTGAGGTCGTGGGCCCTGGCCGCCGCGACCGTCAGGCTCAGCGCATTGCCGTCGCGACGGCCGGCCCGTCCGATCCGTTGCAGGAAGTTGGCTTGGCCGGGCGGCACTGAGCACAGGACTACGGTCGAGAGGTCACCGATGTCGATGCCCATCTCCAGCGTTGGGGTGGCCGAGAGGAGGTTCGGGCTGAGCGGCCTGCGAGCCTTGCCTTCCGCGGCAAAGCGTCGTTGGATGCGGTTGCGCTTGGCGCGCGCCAAGAGAGCCGTATGCTCCGCAGCCCAGATGCGGCGGACTGCGGCATTTCGGTACATGCGCCCGGCCCATGTCGGCGGCTCGGTGGCGGATCTTGCATAGCGGTCTTGGACGGCGAGGTCCATGCAGGGCGCCCCAATCCAGAGCCGGGCCTCTGCGGGGGGAACAATTAGCTCCCGGGCGGGATTGGTGCAGCGCAGCACACGTGCATCGCGCCGCACTCGAAACTCGTCGGGGTTGACGGCCCAGACCAGAGTATTCTTGGCTCGCCTCAGCACTACGAGCTTCTGCTCCCGGAGGTGGGTCAGGACGGTCTGGAGTACTTGGGGCACATCGAGCAGAATCGCGCGCTCTTGGAAAAGCACCTTGCTCACCCACCGCTGGTACCAGCTCTTTGGTCCTGAGCGGGCCAGCGGTTCCGTGCCGTTCTCCGTAGAAGGTGTGCCTGGTTCGTGAGGGAAGACTAATGGGGAGTATTTGGACCCGTAGTCGGGGAGGGCCTTGTTCCTGTATAGGTTCCAGCTGTTGCAGCCGGACTTCAGGAATCCACGTACCGACTCTACGTCTTGCTCTTCGTCTTCGCTCGCAATGGCCCCGCGCTGGAGCATGCGCCTGAGAATGCCGAGGGCGATCCAGCGCCCTTGCTTGACGGATAGGTTCTCGAGGCCGCCCACTTCCTCGCGCAGGGTCCGGGTTGCTGCCCTGCTGGCCTCATCCAGTCGGGCAAGGTTCGGGCCGACCGCGGCGACACGAGCCCGCTGCAGCGAATGGGCGCGACGCGCGCCGAAGCCCACCTCCGAGAGCGCCTCCCATTGCAGGCGTCGGCGCACTAGGTTGGGAAGGGACGACTCGCGTTCCAATCGCCCAGCTTTCTCGAACTCCTTGAAGTCCCTTAGCCAAGTCCGGTCGGGCGAAACGAATCGCGCAACGAATTCCTCTAAGCCAAGCCATCTCCCCCGACGTACCAACCCCTGGGCATGGGCCTGCACGATCTTCGGGAACTTGGCGAGAGGCAGACTGGCGTCTTCTGGCACGGCCTGCGCGATAAGGACTCGCTTGGCCGTTCGCCAAGTCCTGTGGGCGACAAACGCCGCGCGGTGTGCAGCATCCTGCACGTTGTCCGAGAAGGCGATGACCCTGGCGTCGTCATTGAATCGGGAGCCGTAGATCTGGGCGAGCGCGGCGCTGACGAGCACAGTCGAGCGAGCGCCAAGGATGGACAGGCCTTTTCGGGCAGTGCAGTAGGGACAGTCCCTCGAAAGTGTGGGCTTGCTGTCGCTGCCTGCCCGGTCGACGATCTGGTCCGGCACGAACACGTCTACCACCTGGTCCGGCCCGCAGGTCTCACACGAAGCACTGGGCGGACCGAGGTAGCCACAGCTTCCGCACACGACCGCTTCGCTACCTTTGGCGCCCGTTGGCCGGCTCGCGGGAAAGAGGAATCGAACGTCAACGTCCCGGTCGAAGAACTGGTTATAGAAAGTGCGGATGTCCCGGCTTACCCGCTCGCCCCCGGGACCTAGGCTGGCCCCCCAGCCAGTCACGTGGCAGGTTTGGCATTGCACAAGGGGGAGGTGGACTGGGCCTTGGCTAGGATCGATGTCGTCCGAGGGGCGAAGCCTGCTGTAGCCATTTCTCCTGAGTCGTGCACGTCTTGGCGCGACTCGGGATTCCGTGAGGTCGGAATCACTATCGGTCCGCTCGGCTACCTCTCGCTGCCCGTCGTCCGCCTGTTCGTCCACAGGGGGGTCTTCGGAGATGCTGCACACCATGCGTCCCATCTCCCGTGTCCAGAGATGCGCGGAGACGTCAAGGAATGGGCGGTCGCCATCTGGGGAGCGCGCATGCGAGATGAGCGCGACCAGGCCATTGACGAGGGCGATGGCCTCGGTCTCGCTCTTGGAGGGCAAGGATGGTCGGAGCCTATGGGCGACCTCGCCGACCGGCTTGGGGCCAGCTTGGAGAGACTCAAGCAGCCTATGGAACGTGGCATGGCTGCGGAGCCGGTGACCCAAGTTGGATCGCCACTCGGTTGAGGTCAACCGGTCACTGGGAGACGTTCCAAAGAAGACTTCGCACTGGTGGCGAAGATATGCCTGCGGGTTCTCGAATCGGGAAGGGTCGACGGATTGTGAGAGATCCACTCCCGGCGGAAGGTGGTGTTGCACCGGAGACTCGCGCAGAAAGTCGGCTACTGTCTGGCGGCTCTCGCCGATGATCGAGTCGCTTCCGAATGGCTCGCCGAACACCCGCGCAACGTAGTCCCTGATTTCCCCCGTGCCGGAGGCCCCCAATGTTGCGGAAGTGCCGACGCAGGTGAGCTGGCTGCCCCCTGTTCCCAAACGGACCTTGAGCCGGCGGATCAGGCAGGCTAGGTCCGTGCCTTGCGCTCCGTCGAAAGTGTGCAGCTCGTCCACCACGAGCCACCGCAGGGTGCCGGGAGCATTGTTCCTCCAGAGCCGCTGGTCGCTAGGCCGACTCAGGAGGTAGTCGAGCATCTTGTAGTTGGTGAGGAGAATGTCCGGGGGCTGGTCGACGATTACGGTACGGTCTGCGAGGATGTTGCGTTCGGTCATCGTGGCTTGACCTGAAGGCCGGTCCTGTCCGATGTAGATTCCTGCTGTCACCCTTCCGCGGAGCGCGCGTGTGGTGTGGATGAGCTTCGCGATCCTTGCCGCCTGATCGTTGGCCAAGGCATTCATCGGGTAGATGAGGATTGCCTTGATCCCGGGCTCGCCGGAGTGGCGGCGACAGTGGTCGAGGATCGGGAGCAGGAAGCATTCGGTCTTGCCCGAACCGGTACCGGTTGCTACGACCGTGGACTGACGTTGGCCGAGGCGATCGAATGCAGCGCGCTGGTGACGCCACGGCACGAAGCCTAGTGGGACCTCGGGGAATGCCTCACCGCCCTCAGGCGCTGCCTGAAACGGCAGGGCCACCGATAGGTAGGGGCCCTTGAGGAGGTTTTCTGGGGTTTGGAGGAAGTCTTGGATGACGCGCGTCATCCTGCGGTTGGAGGGGAGGAACTGCGTCCTAACGAACTCCGTGAGGGCCGAAGCGATCTCGGCAGCAACTAGGGACGGCAGCATTCGATTAGGGCTACCCTTTGGGCCTCAACTGGGGATGGGTAGATTCGGGCAGTGGGGCTGTCCGGGCCATTTCCCCAGAGTCCGTGCCGATAAGGGAGAGAGGCGGGCGGCTACGTTCCTCACCTGAGCTGGTGTCTCCGGTTCGCGCCGCATCGGGCTCGTCCGATTATCCTCCTACGTGGCCTTGCCAAGGCGACGCGAGAACTCGTCCCACGCACATCGGTAGTCCTCTTCGCGATCGCAGCGGGCGAATGGTGCCTTGTACTCTATGACCCTACGGTGAGGGCCCCCGGGAAGTGTGTCGTCGAGGATGCGACGGGTCACCGTCCCCTCCCGCAGATGGCGGATGTCCTCCCACCCCAAGGCCGTGTCGGACAGGGTTCGGTCCGGAGTGATAAGACCGTAGTTGGTGTCGGTCTTGCGGGCTCTGCGGGGCAGGCCGACCCCGGTCAGGCCCTTGGAGACAGTAAACACGATGCGGCCGTTGATGTCGTACCAAGCGTCGGCCTCGTATTGGCGCATGACTGGGAACTGGACGCGATAGACCGTGAGCAGCTCGTCGAGGCTCAGGCCGAGCGCCATGGCGACGAGAACGTCAATCTCAACGAGGGCCTGCCTCCGCTCGTAGTCGGTGCGGAGGGCGCAGCTGCGAGACCAAATTGGCGTGAGGTTCCTGAAGAAGCTTGGATTGAGGCGCGGGTCGGATCTTGTCCAGCCATCCGCGTTGTAGGCGTCGGACCACACGGACTCCCATAGGTCGCAATACTCCGTTGTCAAGGAGTTTAGAGCTGCCGCCCGAGAGCAGACAGCACTAAGGTTGCCATCAGAAACCTTAGGCATCGGAATACTGGTGATCAGGGCGAGGTTCGCCTCGCCAGCCCCTCTGATCTTTACGAATGCATCAACTGGTAGCGAGAGACATTGCGCGTGATAAAGGAGCAAGTCTTGACCTCTAGAGATGGCCGTGCCGATCACAGTATGGTAAACGTTCGAGCGGGCAGTGGCGGTGCTAGGTAGTGCTTGCGCCAAAACCCCTGCCACGACGGGCCCGGCGGCCTGCTGGTAGCGCCACCGTTCCTCTGGAATCGAGAGTTTTCGTGTTTTATTCCGGCGATTGAAGCCCCCAGAATCGCGTCTTGAGCCCTCGGCGCTGCCTGACCTGATCTGCGTCCGCACTGCCCCCGTCAGGCCCTCTTCTCAGGGCCCGCTAGCGTTCTCTTTCTGATTCTTAGGCCGCTTGCTCTTGCAGCCGCGCCCGGCGCCTCAGTCCGCGCCGGATCGCTCGTCCCT
>JAPPMC010000209.1:2604-11105 GCA_028819235.1 Bryobacterales bacterium | reverse complement strand
GCCACACGAGGGGTGCCGTTGTCAAGTCCCGGTTATGGGGCATGGGCAGCGCGCGGGTGGTGCTTGCTGGGATCGCTCGAGATCGGGCTAGGCTCGAGTGCGCACGGGAGATTGGCATCGATGAGGTAGTGAACGTTGACGAGCGTGACCCGCTGGAGGCGGTTCGAGATCTGACGGACGGGCGCGGCGCCGACATCGTCTTCGAGTGCGCAGGCGTCGCGGAGTCGCTGGCGACCTGCTGGCAAGCGGTGCGAAATGAAGGCACGCTCGTGCCGGTCGGGATGTATCCAGGCCCGATCAAGACGGATTTTGGCTCGATCTCGATGAAGGAACTGCGCGTCATCGGCACCTACGGCTACGTTTGGACCTCTTGGCAGCGGACCGTACGACTGCTGGCGGAAGGCAGGATCGTCAGCGGCGAGCTGGTTTCGCACGCATTTTCCCTGGAGGCGTTCGAGGAAGCATTCCGGACAACTCGCAATGGGAAGGGGGTCAAGGTTATTTTCGAGCCATGAAGACGCTGCCCTTCCCCAAAGGATTCTCCACACACTGCCGGCTCACCCTAGGACCCGTACTCCTTGGATGGGGGCTGCTCGGCTCCGGCGCCTGTTCTCAACGGGCGGTCATCGCGGTCGAGATCTGCGCGGCCGGGTCCGAGCGTCGGGACACGTTGGCAGAGTTCGTCGTGCCGATGCAGACGGGTTCAGCCGTAACCGACGTCCAAGAGGCGGGCAACGGCGTCCCGTTCCAAGCGGATCCGGGCGACGGCGGCACACAGCTCGCCGTGCTCTTGGCGGGAACGATGGCCAGTGATGCCTGCCGGCGAATCGAGGTTGTGCGGGGCGGGACTCCGCGGGAAGTCGAGCAACTGGTCACGGCGGACCGTGTGGACGAGTACTGGGGCGAGCCCGCGATCCGGGTCCGAGCGCGCAACGCCACCTATTACTACCACGAAGGCGGCTCGGGCTTTGCGAGCATCATAGACCTCGATGGCAATGACTGGATCAGCTACCGGCCGGAAGGAGGCTTCGAGGGCCACTACCGCGGGATCCCAAACATTGCCCCGCCGGACTTCCACCCCGGGCGCCCCGAGGGCAAGAGACCGAGCCGGATCGAGGCAATGGGACCGCTCAAGGTTCGCATCCGCTCCGAAACGGAGGATGGACACTGGAGGGTCCTGTGGGACATCCTCCCCGACTTCGCCCGCATGACCCTGCTGTCCAAGGGGCCCGAACCGTACTGGATTCTCTACGAGGGCACGCCCGGCGGGTCGTTCGACGTGGAATTCGACTACTGGCGGGACTCGGCCGGAAAAGAGATGCCGATGCCACCGGCAGCCGAAGTGTGGAACGGCAGGCTGCCCGACCCGCAATGGGTGTTCTTCGGCGACCGTCGGATACCGCGCGGCCTGTTCCTCGCCCTCGACCCGCACGACAGCCATTGGGACGAGTTCTGGCACAGGGGCTCGGGCGGCATGACGGTGTTCGGATTCGGCCGGGGCCCAAAGCCGCAGTGGCAGTACCTGGACGCCGAGCCGGCCCGGCTCGAGATCGGGCTGCTCGAGGACACCGATCCGGACGCCGTGCGGCTGCAAGTCGAGTCGGCCTCCCGCCCGCTGGAGTACCGCATCGGCAAATGGCGCCCCGCCGGTCCCTAAGTGTGCCAGCATGCCCGCCCCGGGAATCAGGAGCTCCACCCCCTCGGGCAGCCGTGTCTCTGGCAGGCGGCCGATCACGCTCTGCACCGGGCAGTGGGCGGACATGCCTCTCGCCCAACTCGCCTCAAAGGCAGCGGCCTGGGGCTATGACGGCTTGGAGCTGGCCTGCTGGGGAGATCACCTGGACGTGTTCCGGGCGGCGGGCAGCCCGGAATACTGCCGCCGGCAGCTGGCGATCGTCGAACGGCACGGCCTGCGGGTGTTCGCGATCTGCAACGCATTGGCCGGCCAGCTGACGTGCGACCCCAATGACGACCCGCGTTCGGACGGCTTCGCGCCACCGGAGTGTCGCGGCAATCCGGAACGCAAGCGCGCGTGGGGCATCGAGTCGATGAAGCGCTCCGCCGTCGCGGCACGCAACCTGGGGGCGAGTGTCGTGACGGGCATCACGGGCTCCCCAATCTGGCACCTGCTCTACCGCTTCCCACCGTGCGAGGAGGAGGCGATCGAAGCCGGATTCCGGCAATTTGGTGCGACTTGGAAGCCGATCCTCGACGTCTTCGCGGCCCACGGGATCGGGTTTGCGAACGAGTGCCATCCGACGAGCGTCGCTTACGACTGGGTGACTGCGGAACGGGCACTGGAGGCCGCAGGAGGCCATCCTGCCTTGGGCTTCAACTTCGATCCGAGCCACCTGCACTGGCAGGGTGTCGACCCTTCGGCATTCATTCGCCACTTCGGCGACCGGATCCTGCACACCCACATGAAGGACGCCGCCGTCACGACCGACGGACGCGCTAGCGTCCTCGGATCGCACCTCAATTTCGGGCATCCCGAACGCGCCTGGGACTTCCGGTCCGTGGGGCGCGGGCACGTAAAGTTCGCATCGATCCTGCGAGCGCTGGGACACGTTGGCTACCGCGGCCCGCTGTCGGTCGAGTGGGAAGACAGCGGAATGGAGCGCGAGCGCGGAGCCCGGGACTCGCTGGCGTTCCTGCGCGGGCTTACGTGCACCGCTTGCTGACGGTCGGCGAGCTGTCCATATTGCGAGGCGCAGGTTTGACACCGTTCTGGGCCGTCTGTAGGATGCGAAGCAGTCGAAATCGATTTCGTTGGAATGGATGGCGTCGTGCAGTGCCGATGTGCCCTCTGCTGACTTCGCGCCCGCCGGCTCCACTGGTGGCCTCTAGAGGACGGCTGCTGGCCACACTCTTGGCGCTGCTTGGAAGCGCGCTGGCGGCCGCAACCCCGGATGAGGAGTTCGCGGCGGCGTTCCGCGCCGCCCGGGACGCGCATATCGCGGGCGACCTCGGCACGGCCGCCGTGCAGTACGAGAGGGCTCTAGCGCTGCGCACCGGGATCGCTGAAATCCACGGCAACCTGGGCTTGGTGCGCTATTCGCAGGGTGACTGCCAAGCGGCGATGAACAGCTTCGAGCGGGCGCTCGAACTCAAACCCGGCCTCTTCGTCCCGCTGGCCTTCGGCGGGGCCTGCCTCACAAAGATGCGCATCTTCGAACCCGCCGAGCAGTGGCTCGAGAGTGCGCGCGATCAGCGGCCTCGGGACGCCCACGTGCTGCTCCATCTCGGAGTGGCGCACGCGGGAAGCGGGCGCGAGGAGTTGGCCGCGCGGCACCTTCGGACTCTCTTGCAGGAGAGGCCCGCGGACGAGGAAGCGCTGTACCAGCTGGGCAGGGCCTACCTCGCCCTTGCTTCGGAGGCTTACGGGCACCTCGACGGCGCGGGAGAGTTCTACCGCCAAAAGCTCTTGGCCGACCTGCACGCCGAACTGAACCGGCCGGACGCCGAAGTGGCGGAGCGCTTCCGCGCGGCCATCCGTTTAGACGATTCCTACCCGGGGATGCGCGTCGGGCTGGCGAGAGCGCTGGCAAGCCAAGGACTCGTGGACGAGGCACGACGAGCCTTGGAGGAGGAACTCGCGCTGTCCTCACCAGGCCTCCCCGCGCTCCGCCTGCTGGCCGAGCTGTCCCTGCCGTCCGACGAGGGGCGGGCGGCGCGGGCTCTCCAAGCGTGGCTCGATCGCGTCCCGCGTAGCGACGGCGAACTCGCCAGCCTCTTGGCCCAGGATCAGTCCACCGGGCTCGCCTGGCTAGACAGCGTTCTCACTCTGGAATCAGAGGGCGAGCCGATACCTGGCGCGGTCCGCATCGCCGATCTCCGGGAGACGTTGGCGCGCATGCGGTCGTTGATTGGCCCCCGTGGGCTCGGATGGCCGCTTGAGCTCTACGTGCGTTGCCGGCTGCGGCAAGGTCGAACGGATGAGGCCCTGGCGGAAATGCACTCTCTAGCGGAGGCGCATCGGGGGAACCCGGCCGTCCACTACTTGTTCGGCGAAATCTACAGGGAGCTGTCCCTCGCTGCCCACGACCGGCTGCTCGACGCCGTCCCAGGAAGTTTCCGGGCGCACATGCTCCGGGCGAGGCTAGAGGAAATCCAGTACCGCCCCCTACAGGCGATCAAGTCCTACCGGGCCGCGCTCGCCGTCCAGCCGGCGGCCCCTGACGCGCGCTACCGCATCGGCGTGCTGCTCGCCCGCGAGCGCCGACTGGACGAGGCGATCCGCGAATTCGAACTGGAGCTGCGGCTCGACCCCTACCACGCCGCAGCCAAGATCCGGCTGGGCGAGATCCTCGTCCATCAGCGGCGAGCCGACGAGGCCGTGCCCCTGCTGGAGGAAGCCATCGATGCCGGATCCCCCGTACCGGAGGCGCTGGTGGCCCTCGGTCGCTGCTACGAGCAGCAGGACCGCGTGGAGGACGCGGTGAACGCCTATGAGCGCGCCATCCATGTCAAGCCAGGCCAGCGTGACGCACATTACCGGCTTGCCCGCCTCTACCGTCAGCTGGGACGGGCGGAAGACGCCGACGCCGCGTTCTCCATCTTCCGGCAACTCTCCGGACAGTCGCGAGCGCCAAGCGGCGACGCACTCGACCTTGACCCGGCTCAATGAGGCGGCCCGATGCGGCTCACTAGACGCGAACTGCTCGGGCTCCCGGCGCTGGCCCCAGGGTCGGCGCTGGCACAAGGCATAGCCTCACGGGGGTTGGAGCCCCTCCCCAAACCGGAGTTCTCGGGCCGGCCGTTCCCCTGCCGGTTCGTCGACGTGGGTCGGCAGGCCGGTCTCCACCACCCGACCGTCTACGGCGTGTCCGGAAGCCGCGAGTACATCATCGAGACCGTCGGCTGTGGATGCGCTTTCATCGACTACGACAACGACGGCTGGCTCGATCTCTTCGTGCTGTGCGGTCGGACCATTGCGGGTGGGGACGACTCGGCAACCAACCGCTTGTACCGGAACAACCGGGACGGGACTTTCACCGACGTCACTAGGGAGGCGGGCCTGTATCGCTCTGGATGGGCTTCGAGCGTCTGCGTCGGGGACTTCGACAACGACGGGTTCGAGGACCTCTTCGTCACCTATTGGGGACAGGACGTTCTGTACCGAAACAATGGCGACGGCACCTTCACCGACGTGACCGAACGGGCCGGCGTCGGCGGCAACCCGGCCGCTTGGGGAGCTGGTGCCAGCTTCGTCGACTTCGACCGGGACGGGCACCTCGACCTTGCTGTGGCGAGCTACCTCGCATTCGACTTCGAGACCGTCCCGAAGCCAGGGGAGCGGTCGAACTGCGTGTGGCGCAACATGCCCGTGTTCTGCGGCCCGATGGGCCTTCCGCCGGGGGGACTGCGGCTGTACCGAAACAACGGCGACGGTACCTTCCAGGAGGTCACTCAGACGTCTGGCGTGGGACGCACCAAGGGGTACGCGATGACCGTCGTGACCGCGGATTTCGACCAGGACGGCTGGCCGGACCTCTACGTCGCTTGCGACTCCACATTCAGCCTCTACTTCCGCAACAACCACGACGGCACTTTCTCGGAAGAGGCCCTGGAACGCGGCGTGGCTGTCAGCGAAGACGGCGTCGAGCAGGCCGGCATGGGCGTTGCTGTCGGCGACTTCAACCTAGACGGTCACTTGGATCTGCTCAAGACGCACTTCCTCAACGACACCCACGGGCTGTACGAGAACACGGGCGAGGGGGTATTCGATGACATCACGATCCGGGCCGGCTTGGGAGTCGAGACTCGCTACGTCGGCTGGGGCGCCGGGATGGTCGATTTAGACAACAGCGGCTGGCCGGACCTGGCCATCGTAACGGGTAACGTCTACCCGAGCATCGAGCGTCGTCTGCCGGCTTATCCCTACAGGACGCCGCACCTGGTCTTCCGCAACCTCGGCAATGGATTCTTCGAATGGCTGCCCGACATCGCCGGCCCCGGTCTCCGCGCCCGGCACTCGAGCCGTGGTTGCGCCTTCGGAGACTTCGACAATGACGGCGATGTGGATATTGCCGTGGTGAACCTGCACCAGCCCCCGTCGCTGCTGCGCAACGACCAATTGAGCCGTCGCAACTGGATCAAGGTTCGGCTCGAAGGGACACGCTCAAATCGCAGTGCTATCGGCGCGACGGTCACCGTCCGGTACGGGGGGCGAGCTCAGGCACAGGCCGTCACGAGCCAAGCGAGCTTCTACTCTGCAAACGACAGGAGACTGCATTTCGGGCTTGGTGAAGAGACGGAGGCCACAGTCGAAATCCGGTGGCCGAGCGGCGACACGGAGAAGATCGCGGTCCCGGCTCCGAACCGTCTCTACGTGGTCAGGGAAGGCGAAGGGATCGCCGAGACTGTCGAAATGCTGGGTCTCGACCGCTAGCCGGACCCGCCGGGCAACGTGAAGCGCTCGACCGAAGGTCAGCTCACGCTTCCCCGGGGAAGATTTGCAGGGCACTGTCCGGCTCAGTTCGCCTGTCGTGTCCGAGGGTTCCCTGGGGGCCGGGCTAGAATCCGCGCAT
Organism: Bryobacterales bacterium; assembly: GCA_028819235.1. Taxonomy (GTDB): domain Bacteria; phylum Acidobacteriota; class Terriglobia; order Bryobacterales; family UBA6623; genus VXMF01. Next base: position 4,575 of record JAPPMC010000209.1, on the reverse strand, counting down.
GGCCCGGATCTCCGCGATTGCCGCTGCGGCGACTCTTCGCTCTGCCGGCTCGGGGCTCGCTAGCGCCCGCTGGTAGTGGCCTAGCGCCCCCTGCCAGTCGCCCTGACGGGCAAGGAGCGCCGCCAAGTTCAGACGTGCCCCTCCGAACTCCGGCGCCATCCTGACGGCAGCCTCTAGATGCCGAAGTCCGTCTTCGAAGCGCCCCGCCTCGGCCAGGGTTGCGCCCAGATTGACCCGCGCCTCGACATAATACGGATCGAGCGCGAGGGCCCGCTCGAATTCCTCGATCGCCGCGTTACGTTCCCCCAGGCGGGCCAGCGCGTCGCCGAGGTGGTTGCGGATCTCGGCTGACCGGACGGACCGTCCGGCGGAAGCGCCCGGCAGCAGCGGCGACGCGGACTCGAAACGGCTGTCGCCTCGACGGGTCCGAGCCGCCTGCAAGGCCGCCCGGTAGGCGTCGGCTGCCGCTTGCGGCTGGCCGGCTTCCAGCAACGCGCTTCCGCGATTGTTCAACGCGGCTGCCGGGTCAGGCATGCGCTCCGCCGCAGCACCGAATTCCGCAGCCGCCTCGGCGTATCGGCCGCGGGCGGCCAAGGCGCGAGCATGGTCAAAGCGGGCGTCGCCCAGCCGCGGCGAGATGTCAGCCAAGGCCGAGGTGGCCGCCAAAGTGTCCGGCGGCGATACCACCTCGAGGACTCCCAGCGCCGCGAGCAGCAGGCCGAGGGCAAGCGGCTGCCATTTCCTCGAGTATGCGCTAACCGAGGCGCGCAGGCCCGGCTGGGACCGGATCTGCAGCGGCCGGCCGACCTCCGGTTCCCGCACGCGCCAGATGAAGCCGTCGAAGTAGTAGTGCAGGACGCTCGACGTGACGACGAAGCCGAGGAGCAGACGGCGGAGCAATTCGTCCGGCACGAGCCCAGCGCCAAAGTTGATGCTGCCGTAGGCGAAGATCAGGGTCATATAGAGAGTGGCCAGCCCGGGAGAGGGGCGGAAGAGCTTGCGCGCGAAGCCTGCCATACTCGCTCCGGCCCGGACCCGACGGCAGTTGAATACCCACACGATTCCGTAGTACTGGATGCAGTGGAACGCGGACCAGACCGTGAAGCCAACCAGGAAGTCGTCAAGATACACGTACAGGTAGTACGTCGCCCCGACGAACACGAGCATCCCCGTGAGCTTTCGGAGACTGACGGGAGCGCCATCGCGCCACCGCTTCAGATGCACGCCTGCATACAGGAGCGTCATGGTCACCACCCCGGCCGCGAGCGCGGCGAGCAGCCACTCGAAGGCCGTTGGCGGGATGACAGGCACACCAGCCGCGTAGGCGCGGCTCATGAGGCCGTGTCGGTAGTCCGGGCTTGCGGCAATGAGACCCACGTACCACGTCAGGGCCATCGCAAGGTCGAGCCTCGACAGCCCACGCGAGGTCGCGCCCGCTTTCGCGTCGTAGATTCGGAGAAAGCCGTAGTGCTGCATGAGGACGTGCCAGATATCCCACGCGGCGACGAAGATCAGCAGTCCGTGGAGCTCCCGGGAGTCGAACCACAGCGCGGTCGCGAAGACGGCGGGCGGCGCCGCTAGGAAGCGCCAGCGGAACCGCCGGAACAGGTCGCGGTCCCCGTAAGCGCGCAGAAAGCCAGGGAGGTGGTGGCCGAACGTGAAGAACGCCAGCAGAAACACCGCGATCTGCTGGGAGCTGAACCAGCCACGCAATGGGAGGAAAGCGGCGATCGCGACCAGCGGGGCGCCAATGAACAGCAGGCTGTCCCAGACAGGCGAGACGATCCACAAGGCCGCCGGTCGGCCGACAACCGCAGGAGCTCGTCGGCCCGGCCTGCTTCCGGTTCCCATGACGGCCCAGAGCAAGGGTACCGGGGGCCCCCCGCACCCCCGGGGGGGGGGGGGGGGGGGGACAAAAAACCCCCCCGGGCGGGGGGGGGGGGGGGGGCGGGTTTGGGGGGGGGGGTCAAA
>JAPPMC010000209.1:0-2594 GCA_028819235.1 Bryobacterales bacterium | reverse complement strand
ACACGGCCGCGGGGCGGCCTAAAACCGCCGGTGCTCGGGGGCCGGGCCTGCTTCGGGTCCCCATGCCGCCCCAGAGAATGGTTCCCGGGCCCCCGCGTCACCGGGGGGACGCGGTTGGAGGCTAGAAATCGAGCACGATGCCGAACTGTACGGATCGCGGCGTGTTCGCGGTGCTCCGTACCACCCCGAACGTTCGCGCACGCCTGGGGTTATTACCCGGGAAGTTGAACTGCGGCGTGTTGAAGGCGTTGAGGAACTCGGCTCGAATCTCCCAGTTGAGGCGGTCTTCGAGCATGGCCCAGCGCTTCGCCAACGTGATGTCGAAGTTGGATGTGCCGTGCGCACGCACGTCGGGCAGCGTGCGGCCTACGTTACCCAAGCTCGCCAGCCCGACGGCGGGGGCGACCTCGAACGCGCTCGTGTCGAACCAGCGATCAATGGTCGGATTCGACAACTTGGCGCTCTGGCCGGTGCTCAGCGAGCGCCGGTTGATGTTGACGGGCCGGCCCGACTGGAACGTCGTGATCCCAGCCAGCTGCCAGCCTCCCAAGATGGCGTCCACCGGCTTCGACCAGTTCCTCCCCACTGCCTGCGAGCGGCCCACGGGCAGGTCGTAGATATAGCTGACAACCAGCCGTTGGGGAGTGTCCATCGTCGACACGGCCCGCTCAAGCCTCAGGTTTTCCCAGTTCGCTGGGCCGCCCCCGTTGGTGTCCAGCCAGCCCCGCATCACCGAACTGTCGTCGATCTGTTTCGAAATCGTATACGAGGCCATCAGGTGTAGCCCGCTCGCTGCGCGCTTTGTGACCTTCATCTGGGCGGAGTGGTAGATCGAACTGGCCGCCGCCACGTAACTCCGTACGATCGACGTGTATTGCGGGAACGGCAGAAGCAGCTGGCGGTACGGTACCGTCCCTCGCGAGAGCCTGCTGGAAGGGTTGGTGATCACGCCTTGGAAAGGGTTGGCAACTTGCCGGTTGAGTTCCGCCGGTCCCAAGTCCAGCGCGGCATTCGGGACGAAATTCGCCTGAATGCCGTCGCCCCACGGCAGCTTCGTGCCTTTGCTGCCTACGTAGGCGGCGTCCACCAAGAGGTCCCGGCCGAACTGGTGCTGGATCGAGACGTTCCACTGCTGCGAATAGCCGATGCGGTCGTCATCGGTGGAGCTGTTGAGACCGAAACCGACCTGGCCCAGCGGGTTGCGGTCAACCGTAGGCAGATTGAAACCGCTCGGGAAGGGATCGGACAGCGTGGCCTCGGCCGTCAGGCCGCCATCCTGGGTCGCAATCCAGGGGGTCGTGGTCTCGAATCCTTGCGTACCCACGTTGTTGATGGCGATCTGCGGGCTGTAGAACAGCCCGTACCCGATCCTCAAGGCAGTGTCGTTCGTCAACTTGTAGGCAAGGCCTATTCGCGGGCCGAAGTTGTTGAAGTCCACAGCCGACAGATCACGCGGATTGCCATCCCCGCGGTACGACTGGATGCCGTAGACATCGAAATCGAGCTGGTCGCTCAGCGGGCTCCGCACGTCCAAGTCCAGACCCGAAAGCCGGTCGTGCCATTCGCGGGTCCCGCGGTCCACCACGTAGCGAAGACCTAGGTTCAGGGTCAGGCGGCTACTGATCTTCCAGTCGTCCTGCACGTACGCAGCGGTGTAAAGCCGCTGCAGCGAGAGCGGGTTCTCCTTGAAGACACCCCCGCCGCTGCCCATGCCCAGAAGCAGCGACGCAAACCCGAAGCCGGCGTCCCGCGTGCCCTGGAACGGGTCGGGACCCCGTGTGAAGTTGTCGTTGAAACTGAACGTTCCGGACGGGTTGAGATTGCGGATCAGGCTGAACGTGTAGTTTCGGGACTGGAAGCCAGCCTTGAGGAAGTGGCGCGAGAACTGCTTGGAGACGTTCGCCGTGTACGACTTCGTCACGCGCGGCTGGCTGAGGAACCGACCGCGGCCGACCGTCGACATGCCGCTGGCGCTGAAGAACGGGATGCACGGCCGCCCGAAGCTTGCTAGCGATTGCGGCAATCCGAGCGTTGTCAGGTCGTAGCCTAGACTCGGGCAAAACTCGCTAGTGTAGTGCCGGGTATAGCTGTAGGAGGCGTCGGCCGTCACCGTCGGCGAAAAGACGTGCGTGTCCCGGATCACACCCTGGTGACCAATGTCGTCGTTGTTGCCGACGTTGTGCGCCTCGAACGCCCTGAAGCTGTCGCGCACGTAGTGCACCCGCGAGTGGCGCACGAACAGGCGGTTATCGGGGCCGAAGTTGTGATCGCCGCGCACGCTGGTGTTGTCGGTGTTGACGGACCTTGATCCGGAGAATCCGTAGTTTCGGATGCTCGTGATGGCGTCGCCGGCGATGTTCGGCATCGGGTACAGTCCCACCACGTTGCGCGCCACAGCGTCGAAGCGCGACGCGGGGATGCGATTCCCCCTAAAGGGAGTCCGGAACAGCGCGCCGTCGGCACCGGTGGTCAGCGTCAACGGATCATAGATGCTGATCAGTGCCGGTGAGCCCCCGGAGCTGTAGAAGGTCTCCGAGAAGCAGGGCGATTCTTTTTTGAGAGGCCAGAGCTGAGCATGGTGGGAGAGGGATGAG
>JAPPMC010000207.1 GCA_028819235.1 Bryobacterales bacterium | reverse complement strand
GCTGAACTCATCCCTCTCCCACCATGCTCAGCTCTGGCCTCTCAAAAAAGAATCGTCCTGCCCGGCGAAGGCCGACGGGCAAGTGAGTGTTGCGGAGGAACAATCAACCGGGCAGCCTAATATGGGTGCACGATATTCTTCTGATTCTTGGCTGGGAATCGGCCTTTCGACCGAGGTGGGCAAGCGCGCGATTGTCGCGAGAGGGTGGTACGGCCGTGGAGCCGAAGGGCAGACAGGCTTTGGGAGCGGATGCAAGGATGCAGCGGTGGACAGGAGGCCGTTGAGCGGCCAACTGGCATGACTGCGGCGGCATCGGTGAGAGACCCAGCAACAACGTTGCCCGGCAAGTGCTTGCCCGGCGCGGACAACGGGGCCGCGGAGGGTCTGCGCTCGCAGTCCGCGTGGGAGGTCCGGATCGCTTGAGGGCCATAGGTAGACCGCGGGCCAGGGTTTCCTCGTGATACGAGGGCATCAGGGCAATTCGACAGGGTGCTGGCAACGCTGAAGGCACACGCGGGCCAATGCAGGAAGGCCGCCGCGTGCGAAGCGTACATGGAGACAAACCGCGACCGCATGCGTTACGTGGACTTCCGCGCACAGGGCCTGCAGATCGGCTCCGGGGTTGTCAAGGTAGGCTGCAAGACGGTAGTCGGCAGGCGTGTGAAACAGGCAGGCACTGGACCAAGGATGGGGTGGAGGACATCTTGGCACTGTGAGCCTGCATCCTCGGCGGGCGCTGCGAAGACTTCTGGGCGTGGCGCTCGGAATCCGAGTACGCAGCTGCGGTCTGACCGCAACCGGCTTGATGCTTCTGTGGCGGTAGCCCGACTGACCGTTCCAAAGTCAGCCAGAACCATACTCCTGTGAGACGCGTTTACTCTCTTGGCCATTCGCTTCCGGCCAGCTGAAGTTCGATCCATCAGACAACCACCGAGAGTCGAGGAAGACAGAGTATCGCCGTGCGTCCTGAGCGCTCGAGGGCTAGATCGACCGAAATGCCCCCGTGGTACATTGCCACCGGTCGACTTCATGCTCAGCAAGATCAATCCTAAATTTCCTCTCAGGGTGAGGCGACTGCCGTCGGGCAATCGTGAGCTTACCCACAACCTGAAGATAGAAGGGGCTTCGCACGAAACTGGCCTGCTCGGTGAAGGAGGAATTCGCGGACAAGGGTTCGGCAGACCGGAGTGGAGTGACCATCAACGCAGGGTTCGTGACGGACTACAGTTCGATTCCCCGACAGTTTCAGTCGTTCGTGCTGTGGTCGCAGGTCGATGTCGCCGGTGTTGTCCACGATTTCCTTTACCAATGCACGGACTGCTCCCGGCTTGTCGCGGACAATGTCTGGCGCGAGATTGCCCGGTCCGGCGACAACCGTGCAAGCGCTTTTCGGGCGTGGGTCTGCTGGGTCATGCTACGGGGTTTCGGAGGATGGTGCAGACCTACCGCAAGTGACGGCGAGGTCCGGTGCGAGGCAACAGTGTTCGCCGCCGTGCTCGGCCTTTCCATCAGAAGCCCCAGGTGGATACCGCAACTGGTTTTCGTAGTCTTGGCAGTATGCCGCTCGCGTGACATTTTCTGCTGGCTCGCCAGTTGGTTCGCGAATTGAACATTGAAAGCCGGTTCGAGCATCCCCGGCTTCTGATGACCGATGACGAGCCCCGGGGGCTGCGGTAACGGTAAGCATTCAATCAGGGGTAGTACCGGACAAGCGCACGGATTGGTCGCCAGCAGCCACGCAGCAGCGAGACGTCAGACGGTTGATAGCTGGGTCCTTGGTCCCTCCGTGGCCGAAGCGCACACCGCTTCGGGAGTGGATGGCAGTGCTGCAAGGTGGAGGGGTGGACATTTCCGGCTGATTCTGCCATAGCGGGTGTTGGCGGCTGGCCGACAACTGGCAACAACTGTGCAGAACGCACAATCTGATCTGCGCACTGTCCGTGTGCGCCCGACTCGGGACGGCTCCGAGGACGGTCGTTGGGACCGGCTGGTGGCCGCACACCTCTATCTGTCCTTCCAGCGCATGTTCCACCGCGCCTTGCGGCATGTGGCAACCCTCGACGGGACTTGGCTGGCGCTGCTGGGATGGCAGCCCGGAAATCTGCGCGTCGGCGTGCGCGACCGCTGGATCGGCTGGTCGGTGCAGCAGAAGCTGGGCCGCTTGCATCTGATCGCCCAGAATGTCCGTTATTCGCTGAGTCGCCATATGTGCAGAGCGACTCGGAAAGTTAGGGTCTGGTGCTGATTCACACTGGTCGCTCAGCACATATCGGCTTGCGTTCAGAGAGAGTTCAGGAAGTCCATCAGTTCCTTGTCTCACTTCCATCGATGAACCAGACCGGGCGGGAATGGGCCCATCTCGGAAATGCTGACACCTTGGACCGAGCGCGTGCGCTGACCACCATGGCGCTTGCGCGGGCCGACGAGGGATGGCTCCCGGCCACGCTGCCGCAAGCACGACATGCCTCCCGCTGGGGGCGAGACTCCGGCAGGAGCGGACTCGCCCTCGTCGGCAGGCCCCGTCAAACCACGGAGACCCCGCAGGAGCGGACCCTCGCGGACTTCTGTCGGGACACTTGCGCCTGCCCGCCGTACGAATCAGGTGTGAAACCGGAGCCCTTGGCCCGCAAGGTTGCTGGCGAGTCGTCTGGCGTGGCGATCGTCGTCTACCAACGGTGGCCCAACAGACTGGTAGGTCGTCATCCAGCAGGGCTGAGGCCGTGGCGCGACCCGCTCCGCGACTGCCTGCGTCTCGTCGACGGGCGATTAAGGGATCACCCACGCGCTGGAGATCACCCCGAAACGCGGCAAGGCCCGCTGCGGCTCTCGGCGCCTGACCGTGTTTGAGCCGAGCCCGGCCGCGGGCGATATGAGCCACCACATCGCCCGACCGCAAGCGTGCCAATACCTGGCGAGACCCTATTCCGAGCCCTTGCCCGGCCTGGGCCTGCCACTGACGCAGCCCGCCGGCTGATACCCCGAAACTGTCGACACCTCGCAAGAATCTCCCCTGACCGGCCCCGCTCAGCGCCGGCCGTGCCGCTCCTGGCCAAGCTCCGGTACCAAGTCGTGCAGGTCATCCCAAGCCCCCACCGAAAGCACGGAATCCCCACTCCCGCTGGATCCAGCCGGCCCTTCATCGCTTGCCGATCGCTGAACGCAGCCCGCACGGGGCATCACCAGAAGCGGACCAATGCCGACACGCCGGCGGGCGGCTCGCCGAAGGCCAATGCGAGCCGCTTCCGTCAAGCCAATCCAGTGCGGTTTCTCCGCCGGAATCTCTCCAGCTACTCCTTTATATATAGGGGGTCGCTGAACCCCCGATCGCCGACAGCGAACGCCTGCGCCAATCCGAGGCCATTATGTCGGGGGAGATCAAGGACGTCTCTGACTCCAGCGGCATCCGCTCCGCAGCCACGCTCCGGCCCAAAGCTGCTCCGACCACGGCTTCGAGCCAGCGACAGCCCATAATGGCCCCGGCCTCCCGCCTCCCTCGATCATCTAACGGAACGACCGGCTCGGAATGCCAAACAGCGCGCCTCGCCCCGCTTCTTGGCCCCTGCTCGCGAAAACGCGAGTGACCGGCCCGACGCGACCGGCCACCGGCCCCCAGAACCCTGCCGGACGCCGGCAACCTAAGCCACGGACTGTCCGCCCCTCCCAGTATCGGCAGCTTACCGTGCCCTGCCCATCGGGTAATGTGCGGCTCGACATTTCTTGAGGTCGCGCTCCAGTGAGCGATTGCCCGAACCCTTCTCCGCCCGACCTCCCTCGATTCCCATTTGGCGCCGCCCCCCCTGGGATCCCCCTCCGGCAGTGCTCGGGAACTCCGGCCAGCCGGGCCTTGGCGATCCCTCCCTCGCCTGTCTCCACAGCGTGCTGTAGGCGGGTGGCGCGGGCACTCTGAAGCTGCCAGCATCGACCACCAGGCTGGCAGCACGACCGGAACCGACTCGGGCACACCCGCCCCGATCGTCCGTTGCTTTGCACGCGAATGGCCTGACTCCTTCACGCCGGCACCCCTTCGCCGCGAAGGCCGCCACATGCGCGGAGCGGGCGGTGGACGGATGCGCGTTCCGACGCGCTGGACACGTAAGCCGGCGAAGTCCGAATAGCCCGGTCCGACATATCGAGCCGGTCCGCCGTAGCCGCTCGAAGCAAGGTGCGGCCTTCGCCTGTCCGTCCTGTCCACGCCACACTCCAGGCATTGCTCGAAGCGCGTTCTGCGCCTCAATGTCCTCTTGATCCGGAATCCCGCAAGAGTAAGCGTCCTAGACAGGACGCGTTTGGCGTGGTCCTCGGACACACGACCGCGACCATTGGTCCCGCGAACATCAAGGGCGTTTTCCGCCAACGCACCCCACACCAAGCCCCGTCGGTCCCGGTCCCGAGCAGCTCTCCGCGGCGCCAGGCAACGAGATTCGCCGGACTTGGACCTCGGACCGCCGCCACCGCACGCTGGTCGTCGCCGAGCCGATGCTGTTCCAGGCCAGGCCCGAGCCTCCCCGGATCGGACCAGCAGCACCAGCTGCAGCAAGAACCAAGAGAGAGTATCCGGACGCTCAGTCCCGGTCATGGCGGCGCATTCCTTGAGCGCCATTCAAGCTGGCGCGAATGCGGCGATCGCCCCAGAATGCCAGCCTTCTTCTGCGGCGGGCGCCGCAATGCAGGAAGACCGGGATCCGAACTCCAATGGCCCACCACGCACGGCCCGGAACCGCTCGCAACTATCCCTCCGGCAGCACATGCTCCCGACCCACTCAACAAGAGTCGATGCCTTGCAACGTCGGTTCCTAGATCGCTCGGGGCGGTCTTCTCCCTCCCAAGGCCTCCGCCTCCGGGTGCCGCCGTCCCGCCAATGCCCTCGCGGCCAGTGCTGCAGAGGCGACGGTCTGGAGTACAAGCTGCCAGCCGTTTGGAGGCCTTGCGAACAGTCCGGTTCATGGTCCTCCGCGGAGAGGAGTCGGGACACTTGACGGTCTTGATATGCGGCCGGCAAGGTCTCGGGACGACCGGGCGTTCCCGTGGATCACACGCAGCTAGACGGCCCCTTGGTCGCGGTTTGGGGGATGCAACCCGAGATGGTGCGACCCTCCCATCGCCATTCCGCCCGGTGCCCTTGCGGATCGGGCCGGCAGGGAAGCACACCCTCGATGCCATTCGGCCACACCCCATGCCATACTTCGGGCAGGCGTGAGAAAGTTCAACACTGAGGGGCCCATGGTTCCCGAGCGGCATTACTACATCCCGCCCCTAAGCCGCATCAACCTCGAAGAGGTCCTGGAACTGGTCGACGACATGCGCTATTTCATCCTCCACGCCCCCCGCCAGACCGGTAAGACCTCGACCCTCCTGGCCCTCGCCGACAAACTCAACGCCACGGCCAAGTTCCGCTGCCTGTACGTCAACTTCGAGCCCGGCCAGACTGCGCGCGACGACGTGCCAGAAGCCATGAGGGTCCTCTTGGGCCAGATCGCGGACCGGGCCGAGACTCGCTTTGGGGACGAATTCGTTGGCGACGTCATGCTCAAACTGCTCGACAGGCACGGCGGCCACGGTGCCCTCAATGTGACCCTTGCGCAGTGGGCAAGGGCCCGCCAACAGCCGCTCGTGCTGCTCATCGACGAAATCGACACCCTTGTGGGTGACTCCTTGATTTCCGTCCTCCGACAACTGCGCGCAGGCTATGACCAGAGACCGCTCGGCTTCCCCCAGAGCATCATCCTGTGCGGCGTGCGCGACCCCCGCGACTACCGCATCTTCTCCTCCTCGCTAGGGGAAAACGTCACTTGGGGCAGCGCCTTCAACATCAAGGCCGAGTCGCTGCGGCTGGGAGACCTCACGGAAGCCGAAGTGCGCTCGCTGCTGGGCCAGCACACCTCCGAATCCGGACAAGAGTTCGCACCCGGCGCGGTCGACCGGATCTGGCACCTCACCCAAGGCCAGCCTTGGCTGGTCAACGCCCTGGCCCTCCAGGCCTGCTTCAAGGACAAGGCCGGCCGCGACCGCAGCCGACCCATCGGCCTGGCCGCCGTTGAGCAGGCCAAGGAGACCCTCATCCTCAACCGCGTCACCCACCTTGACCAACTCGCCAACCAGCTCCGCGACCAGCGCGTCCTCCGTGTGATCCTGCCCATGATCGCCGGCTCCGACGATGCCCGCTTCAGTCCGCGCGATCTGGAGTACGTCCGGGACCTCGGCCTGGTCGCAGTGTCAGGCCCTGTCCGCATGGCCAACCCCATCTACGCCGAGGTCATCCCCCGCGAGCTGACCCTCACCCAGCAGGCCGTGCTTGAGAGCCTCATCTCCCCGGCTTGGTATGTCCTCAAGGACGGCAGCCTGGATCTCCCGAAGCTCCTGGAGGCGTTCCAAGGCTACTTCCGCGAGAACTCCGAATCGTGGCTGGAGCGCTACGGGCACCGCGAAGCCGGGCCTCATCTGGTCCTGCAGACCTACCTGCACCGCGTGGTCAACGGCGGCGGGCGAATCATTCGGGAGTACGCCCTCGCCCGCGGGCGAAGCGACCTGCTCATCGAATGGCCGCGGCCCGGCGGCACGCTGCACGCCAACCCCAGCAAGCACGTCGTCGAGTGCAAGGTGGTCGGCGAACGCTCCGGGCTGGAGCGCGTCATCCGCGAGGGCTTGCGGCAGACCGAGTCCTACATGGACCTGTGCAGTGCGGAATCGGGACACCTGGTGCTCTTCGACATGCGCCCGGGGAGGACCTGGAAGGAGCGGATCTTCACAAGGAGCCCGGAGCCGGGACCAGCGCCGATCACCGTGTGGGGCATGTGAGCCCAACTGAGGCGACGAAGGCGAACCGCCGGCACGTCACTCCCAAGGCTGCCGTCACAGTTCGCGCCGGTGATCCTGCTTCAGTGCCATGACTGGATGGAGGGCCGGGCACGGCCAAGTCTGGATTGCGGGTCGGCTTCAGCGCAAACGGGTCAGTGAGCACGGTGATCCCGGTCTGGGATGGATGCCGCCCCACCAGACGGTAACAACCCACGAAAGGCTCCCGCAGACAGGAAGACCACGCCCTCAGGCCATCGCCGAACACCTCTTCGAACGTCGACAGTACCTGGATCAGTCTGGGACGCAGAGGGTCCATCGTCGTTGGCCGGGGGCGTTAGGCCTCTAACGTTCCCGACACCAAGCCCCGTCGGTCCCGGTCCCGAGCAGCTCTCCGCGGCGCCAGGCAACGAGATTCGCCGGACTTGGACCTCGGACCGCCGCCACCGCACGCTGGTCGTCGCCGAGCCGATGCTGTTCCAGGCCAGGCCCGAGCCTCCCCGGATCGGACCAGCAGCACCAGCTGCAGCAAGAACCAAGAGAGAGTATCCGGACGCTCAGTCCCGGTCATGGCGGCGCATTCCTTGAGCGCCATTCAAGCTGGCGCGAATGCGGCGATCGCCCCAGAATGCCAGCCTTCTTCTGCGGCGGGCGCCGCAATGCAGGAAGACCGGGATCCGAACTCCAATGGCCCACCACGCACGGCCCGGAACCGCTCGCAACTATCCCTCCGGCAGCACATGCTCCCGACCCACTCAACAAGAGTCGATGCCTTGCAACGTCGGTTCCTAGATCGCTCGGGGCGGTCTTCTCCCTCCCAAGGCCTCCGCCTCCGGGTGCCGCCGTCCCGCCAATGCCCTCGCGGCCAGTGCTGCAGAGGCGACGGTCTGGAGTACAAGCTGCCAGCCGTTTGGAGGCCTTGCGAACAGTCCGGTTCATGGTCCTCCGCGGAGAGGAGTCGGGACACTTGACGGTCTTGATATGCGGCCGGCAAGGTCTCGGGACGACCGGGCGTTCCCGTGGATCACACGCAGCTAGACGGCCCCTTGGTCGCGGTTTGGGGGATGCAACCCGAGATGGTGCGACCCTCCCATCGCCATTCCGCCCGGTGCCCTTGCGGTTCGGGCCGGCAGGGAAACATACCCTCGATACCATTCGGCCACACCCCATGCCATACTTCGGGTGGGCGTGAGAGACTTCAACACGGAAGGTCCCGTCAACTCCGCCAAGCACTACTGCATCCCGCCTTTGGAACGCGTGGACTTGCCGGAGATCCTGAGGCTTATCCATCGAGAGAAGTACTTCGTCCTCCACGCCCCCCGCCAGACTGGCAAGACGTCGACTCTCTTGGCGCTCGCCGACAAGCTCAACGCCACGGGAAAGTTCCGCTGCCTGTACGTCAACTTCGAGCCCGGCCAGACTGCGCGCGACGACGTGCCAGAAGCCATGAGGGTCCTCTTGGGCCAGATCGCGGACCGGGCCGAGACTCGCTTTGGGGACGAATTCGTTGGCGACGTCATGCTCAAACTGCTCGACAGGCACGGCGGCCACGGTGCCCTCAATGTGACCCTTGCGCAGTGGGCAAGGGCCCGCCAACAGCCGCTCGTGCTGCTCATCGACGAAATCGACACCCTTGTGGGTGACTCCTTGATTTCCGTCCTCCGACAACTGCGCGCAGGCTATGACCAGAGACCGCTCGGCTTCCCCCAGAGCATCATCCTGTGCGGCGTGCGCGACCCCCGCGACTACCGCATCTTCTCCTCCTCGCTAGGGGAAAACGTCACTTGGGGCAGTGCCTTCAACATCAAGGCCAAGTCGCTGCGGCTGGGGGACCTCACGGAAGCCGAAGTGCGCTCGCTGCTCGGACAGCACACCGCCGAAACTGGCCAAGAGTTCGCACCCGGCGTCATCGCCAGAATCTGGCGTTTCACCCAAGGCCAGCCCTGGCTGGTCAACGCCTTGGCCCTCCAGGCCTGCTTCGAGGACAAGGCCGGCCGCGACCGCAGCCGGCCCATCGGCCTGGCCGCCATCGAGCAGGCCAAGGAGACCCTCATCCTCAACCGCGTCACCCACCTTGACCAGCTCGCCAACCAGCTCCGCGACCAGCGCGTCCGGCGCGTGATCCTGCCCATGATCGCCGGCTCCGACGATGCCCGCTTTACGCCGCGCGATCTGGAGTACGTCCGGGACCTCGGCCTGGTCGCAGTGTCAGGCCCTGTCCGCATGGCCAACCCCATCTACGCCGAGGTCATCCCCCGCGAGCTGACCCTCACCCAGCAGGCCGTGCTTGAGAGCCTCATCTCCCCGGCTTGGTATGTCCTCAAGGACGGCAGCCTGGATCTCCCGAAGCTCCTGGAGGCGTTCCAAGGCTACTTCCGCGAGAACTCCGAATCGTGGCTGGAGCGCTACGGGCACCGCGAAGCCGGGCCTCATCTGGTGCTGCAGACGTACCTGCACCGCGTGGTCAACGGCGGCGGGCGCATCACTCGGGAGTACGCCCTCGCCCGCGGGCGCAGCGACCTGCTCATCGAATGGCCGCGGCCCGGCGGCACGCTGCACTCCAACCCGAGCAAGCACGTCGTCGAGTGCAAGGTGGTCGGCGAACGCTCGGGGCTGAAGCGCGTCATCCGCGAGGGCTTGCGGCAGACCGAGTCCTACATGGACCTGTGCGGTGCGGAATCGGGACACCTGGTGGTCTTCGACATGCGCCCGGGGAAGACCTGGAAGGAGCGGATCTTCACAAGGAGCCCGGAGCCGGGCCAAGCGCCGATCACCGTGTGGGGCATGTGACCGACGGTTTGTGATGGCCGTCAGGCGCCCGTGCCCCGGTCGGCAAGCTCCGCGTAGAAGGGGCATTGGGACGTCCGTCCCTCACGCCCGAACTCGCGGGGGGTGTACGACACCATTTTGATATTCTCCGGTCTTCTGAAGGATAGAACTTCAGCGGGGCTGATGCGAGTGGGCTGGGAGAATGGGCGCGCCTCGCTCGAGGATGGTCCTGGCTGAGTATGGAACGGTCAGCCGGGATCGGGCGCGGGAAGCATCGGGGCCGTTGCTGTTGCGGTCAGGCCGCAGCTGCGTGCTGGGATTCCGAGCGCCACGCCCAGAAGTCTTCGTAGCGCCCTCCGAGGATGCAGGCGCGCAGTGTCAGGATGCCCTGCGCCCCGTCCTTGCTCCAGCGCATGCCGGACGGGTGGAGCCGCCCCCCGACAATGCTCTTGCAGCCTGCCTCCACAACCCCGGAACCGATCTGCAAGCCTTGTGCGCGGAAGTCCGCGTAGCGCGTGCGGTCGCGGTTTGTCTCGATGTGCGCCTGGCACTCGGCGGCCTTGCTGCAATGGCCCGCATGTGCCTTCAGCGTTGCCAGGACACTGTCCAAGTGCCCTTCCCTGAGTTCCGAGCAGCGCGCCTCGGCCCATGTCTCAGCGGCTGCCCGATCGTCCCGCAGCAGGTCCTTGGCCACCTCCCGAAGCCTCTCGGCCGCGTGGTAGAAGTCCACGATCTGGATCGCGCCCGGGAACAGCTCCCAAGCCACCCTCCAGATCCACTTGGCGCCGTCGCCCAGGATGACGCGGCATTCGGCCCTCGGGAAGCCGCGCCGCTCGGCTTCCCGCCACACGCGGCGGGCAAAGGCGGACTGCTCGGGATCGGTGTCGCGGCAAGCGGCGCTGTCGATCGCGGCGGAGTAGGTTGCCGAGCCGGCGTCACAGACAGCATGGCCGTCGTCGTCAAGCTGTTCGGCCGTCCAGATCACGATCAGCTTGGCCTCGCGCGTGCGGGCCGAGCCGTCGGCCTGCTTGCCGCTGCGCCCGGCCAACTCGTTGGGGCGCAGCGGCACGCCGGTTCCGTCGAAGCCGAGGTACATGGTGGGCGCAGAGGGGGGTTCGCAGTCGAACACGGCCGCGCTTTCGGCGTCTGCGATCTCGCGGCCGAGCGCTTCCGAGACACGCTCCACGTGCTTGGCGCAGACCGTCACGCCGGCCAGCTCGGCCAGCAGCCCGGAGGCCTGCCGGAAGCTGGCCAGCGCCGCTGCCGAGCCCGTCATGCGCGTCACGGCCGGGGACAGGCTGGTGCCCTCAAGGCCCAAGGCCTGATCCTGCGGGCAGAAGCCCTTGCCGCACTCTTGGCAGTGGAAGTAGGCGCGCTCGAGGGTCAGCGGCCCGAGGGCCGTCTCGAAGGTCTTCGGGAAGCGGCCCGCATAGCGCGCTGGCCGGCCGCAGCTGCACTCGCGGGGCCGTCGCTCGCCGTCGGAGAGGTCGGCATTGATCCGTCTCTCGACCGCCCGGGCCGCCAGTTGCAATGCTCGGCGCCGGACAT
>JAPPMC010000088.1 GCA_028819235.1 Bryobacterales bacterium | reverse complement strand
CTCTCTCAACCGTCGCTCAGACATCGCCCGATCCATTTAACATTGAAAGCCCCTGTGCCTTCGAGGCCTCATACCGGGTCTCCCTCCCGTAGCTTGCGATACTGTTCCAGCGATTCCATGTCCTTAACCACCCGAATCTTGCTGGCAGCCCGGATCCCGTTGTTGGCCTCAGGTCTCCTCATGCCTTCCACCGCCGGTGCGCTTCCGAATGTCGTGTTCATGTTGGCCGACGACTTGGGGATCGGGGACGTGGCTTGCTACGGGGGCGACCGCTGCCAGACCGCCACGCCAGCGATGGACTCGCTATCGCGAGACGGAATGCTCTTCAGCGACGCGCACTCGGTGGCTTCCGTCTGTGTCCCGTCGCGCATTGCGATCATGACGGGGCGCTACGCTTGGCGATTCGCGAGGCCCGCGCATTCCGGTCCTTGGGGTTTCCTGAACCCGCAACTGCCCGACGGGGCGTTCACGATCGCGACGATGCTGAAGCGGGCGGGCTATCGGACCGGCTACGTCGGCAAGTGGCACCTCGGAACGCTGATGCAGACCGTGGACGGCAAGAATCAGGGACTCGACAACGTCGACTACGACCGTCCGCTTAGTGTCGGGCCGAACGACTTCGGATTCGACTACTCCTTCATCCTGCCTGGGTCGCTGGACATGTACCCGTATGTGTTCATTCGCAACGGGCACTTTCAGGGAAGCGTCACCGCCCAGAAGGGGTGGAGCGCTTTCAACAGGGTCGGGCCTGCGGCGGAGGACTTCGAAGACCACGCAGTACTCGGCACATTCGCCCGCGAGGCCGAAGAGTTTGTCCGGCGGAATGCCCGTGCTGCCGACGAGGGCACGCCATTCTTCCTGTACGTGGCCCTGACGTCGCCGCACACTCCGACCAGCCCGAGCCAGGAGTTCGTCGGCCGGAGCAGGCTGGGCCTCTATGGTGACTTCGTCGAGGAGACCGACGCGACCATGGGGCGCGTGCTGAAGGCCCTTGAGGACCATGGCCTTGTCGATAACACGCTCGTGATCGCCACTTCAGACCACGGGGCCGCATCCTACGCCGGAAACGTGAAGAAGGCCACGCCGGGGCAGATTCGTGATCTGGAGGTTCTTGGGCACTACTCGAGCGGGATATACCGCGGCTACAAGTTCACCGTCTTCGAGGGCGGGCTCCGCGTTCCGTTCCTGGCCCGCTGGCCCGCGAAGATTCAGGCAGGGTCGCGCTGCGACCGATTGGTAGGCCTCAATGACCTCTCGGCCACGCTCGCGGACATCACAGGCATCGACCTGGCCGCCGACGAAGCGGTCGACTCGGTCAGCTT
This sequence comes from Bryobacterales bacterium, assembly GCA_028819235.1. Lineage (GTDB taxonomy): Bacteria > Acidobacteriota > Terriglobia > Bryobacterales > UBA6623 > VXMF01. The sequence goes on along the minus strand of JAPPMC010000088.1, from coordinate 9,796 downwards.
CCTGCCGCTGCTCGAGGACCCTAGCGCCGAAGGCTCTCGAGAGACGCTGGTGATGCAGTCCCCGCTCGCATTCGCACTGCGTTACCGGCAATGGAAGCTCACCTTCACACCTGGGAGTGGTGCGCGCGGGCAGTGGGGCACAAGGCCCGATCCCGCAAGGGCATGGGGGGACGCCCGACGCTCATTCGGTGCCGTTCCGACGGAGGCGGACCTGCGCAGACCTCCGTTCGTACAGCTCTTCAATCTTGACCGGGACGTAGGAGAGACCACGAGCGTTGCCAGTGAGCACCCAGCCATAGTGGAGCGAATCGCAAGCATTCTCGACGACAGCATTGCGAGGGGGCGCAGCACTCCGGGCCCAGACCAGCGCAATGACGTCGACCGCGTACAAGTGCACCGCAATGCGTCGCAATGGCTTCGCGGCCTAGGCTCCGAAGCACGGCCCTAACCCGTCAGGTCTGACAGCCTGCCGGCCCGGGCCCGGCCTGCGCGAATCAGACCAGCACTTCGCGGATCGCTTCGCCTTGCATCTCCAGAGGATGCACGCCTAGCATTGCAAGCGCTGTTGCCCCAAGGTCGACATGGGCAATGGGACGGTCCGTCTCTCCCCGCTCCAGCCCTGCACCCAGAGCCAGCATCCACACATTGCGGCAGGAAGGGTCGCCGCTGCGGTGGTTCAGGAACCCGTTCGCCGTGTTCTGGTCACCGTCGCGGCCCAGTTCAGGTACGATCAGCAGCGTGGTCTTGTCCCGGTAGGCCCGGTTCTCCCGAACCTCGTCCCACAGCATTCCGCAGAGGCGGTCTGTCTTCGTCACCGCCTGCAAGTACAGGGAGTATGCTCCCCAGTGCGCGACGTCCATGTCCCAGAAATTGACGAGCATCAGCCGGGGGGCGAACTCGCGCATCACCTCGCGAGCCACGAAGAACGTGAGCTCGTCCCCGGAACTGGGGGCTTCCGGCCCGTAGATGTACTCGACCAAGCCCCGTTTGAGGGTCTGCTTGATCTGGCGGTCGAGTTGTCTGCCCCCACGGAAGATCGTCCATCCGATCCCTTCGTAGCCTGCGTTGAGGATGCCTTCCAGCTGAGACAGGACATTCTCCCGATTGGCCACGCCTTGGTCCAGGTCGCGCTTGATGACCTCGTCCACGGCCTCAAGCAGCAGCTGCTTCGGAAGGACGACGTTGGCCCCCTTGCCCTCTCCAAAGCCCCTCTGCCGAGTCTCGCCTATGCTGGCGAAGCTCTTGTTGGTGCAGATGGCCCAAGCGTCGGTCGCCGCCACACGGCGGGCCTTGCGGTACTGCTCAAAGATCGTCGGGCTGGCCGCCCACCCGAACCCGAAGTCGTCCACACGCTGCCAGTTGCCGGTCACGATGCTCGATGTCGAGTTGTAGTGCGAGAGGACGCCGTCATTGACGCAATTCTTGAAGAACATTCCGCTGTCCTTCAGGGCGACTAGCCTTGGGACATTGCGGAGCCCTTCGGGCGCGAATGTCTCCTGGTAGCGGCAGCCGCCGCCAAACGTAACGATGATGACCTTCCGGTCGCTCGGGGCAGCTTGGGCCGCGCGCACCCAGCGCGGCGCTATCCGGTCCGCGATCGCCAGCCCGGCGAGCTTCAGAAAAGCGCGCTTCGCCAAGCGGCGCATCAGTAGTCGAGGATCTCCCCTCCGGGGATCTTCCTCCGCTCGCGGGGACCCAAGTCCAGTGGATGGTCGTACCCGGCCAGGATTTCGCCTGTTGGGGAGTAGTAGGGGCCGATGTCGCAAGCCATGGAGCCGCCGCCTTCCTCGACGAAGGTTATCTTCGTGATCAGCTTTGCCGACTTGTACCCGTACTTGCTTGGCGCCAGCAGACGAAGGGGAGCGCCGTGCTGGTCGCTCAGGGGCTTTCCGGCCATTTCCGTGCACAACATGACGCCCGGCTCTACCATCTCGTCCAGCGACATGTACTCGTACCACTTGTCGGCGCAGTCAATCCGCACTGCCGTCGCCTTTGCGTGCGGCTTCACTTGGTCCACGATTTCCTGAAAGCGGAAGCCTCCCCAAGTCGTGCGTGCCGACCAGCACTGCACGCACTTGAGCCGAGTGGACTGCTCGAACCTCGGGAACTCCCCCAATGCCTCCGCGGAGTACTGTCTGGGCCGCTCGACGAGGCCGGTGACTTGCAGACGGTACGTCTGCTTGTCAATCGGCGGGACGGGGTTGTACCACATGATCCGGAAGCCGAGCTCGTCTGGAGTATCGGTCGGCAGGAGAAGCCGACCGCGCTGTGCGCCCGGCTGCCGCCGCGCACTCGCGACCGCGGCCGCGGCCGCCAAGAAATGCCTGCGAAACATGCTTGTCCTGAGTCTATCAGCCGCCCGATTCCGTCGGGTCGAAGATGTAGCCGATGCCATGCCGGGTCACAATCCACCGGGGCCTGCGAGGATCCAGCTCCACCTTCTGCCGCAGCCACCCCACATGCACGTCGACTGTCCGGGTGGAGATCTCTGCCCGATACTGCCAGACTTCGCGGAGGAGCTCCTTGCGAGACAGCACTCGGCGCGGATTCTGCACCAAGTAGAGCAGCAGTTGGTACTCCTTCGCAGAAAGCTGGAGCCGTTGCCCACTGCGGAAGACGGAGGCTTCCTTCGGACTGATACGGATCTCTCCGAATCTGTACTCTGGAGGCGAGTGCGCCGTGGCCCTCATCCGGTCGCGCCGCAGCAGTGCCTCGATTCGGGCGACGAGCTCTTCCATTTGGAACGGCTTGACCAAATAGTCATCCGCGCCCGCTCGAAGTCCGCTAACCCGATCGGTAAGCTGGCCCTTCGCCGTCAGCATCAGGACAGGCGTAGCAATGCCGGCCGACCGCAGCTCCTTGCAGATCTGCAGCCCGCCCAAGCTTGGCAGCATTCGATCGAGCACGATCAGGTCGATGCCCCCGCCGCTGGCCCGCTCCAGACCGGCTCGGCCGTCCGCCACGGACTCCACGCTGTATCCCTCCGAGCGGAGGCGATCCTCGATTGTGACTTGAATGCCCACCTCATCCTCGATCAGCAGCAGGTGGGCCACGGGCGCGCCTCTACACGTCGACAGCGAGGGCCGGCAGGTGCAGGGTGAACACGCTGCCGCTACCAGGAGTGCTCTTTAGGGACAGGCGCGCACCCATCCCTGCCGCAAGGTCGCGTGCCAGTTTCAGGCCCAGCCCCGAGCCGGGGATGCCTGACTTGGCCGCCGAGCCCCGATAGTACGGATCGAAGATGCGGGGCTGCTCCCTCTTGCCGATGCCCGGTCCACGGTCCCGGATGTGGACACGCACTTCAGGTGTGCCGCTGGCGGACGTTGCTTCCGTGTCCACTCCCACCCAGCGCCCCGGCTCGCCGTACTTGACCGCGTTGCTGAGCAGGTTCGCGAGGATTTGCTGCAGTGCCTGCTTGTCGGCGCTTACGTCGGGAAGCCCAGGATCGGAGCTGCTCTCGAGCCGGAATCCCGCCTGTTCCGCGATCGGGCGAACGCGGTCGAGAGCGCGCGCCAGTTCGGGGGCCAGCCTAACGCGTGTCGGTGAGAACCGCCGGCCGCCGGACTCGAGCGAGGCAAACTGCAGGGCATCCTCGACCATGTCGCGAAGCCGCCGCGCCTGTTGCAGTACCAGTGCCCCGTATCGCTTCGCCCCTTCCGGTGTTCGCACTACTCCGTCAGCGAGGTTCTCTCCCACCGAGCAGATCACTGACAGGGGGGTCCGCAGCTCGTGCGTCATGCCGGCGATGAACTCCATTTGCATGCCAGCCAGCCGCGAGGCGCGCCGGGCGGAGACCACGACCAGTGCCGCCGCGCCCGCCAGCAACACAAAGACGCCGAAGGCCGTTGCGAGGTCACGCCGGTGCTGGCGACTGATGGCCTCGGACAGTGATCCCGCCACATGGACGGCGCCGATCTGGACGGGTCGCGTTGTGATCTGGCCGTCCTTCAGCACCGGCAGGCCGTTCGCACCAGGTGTCCTTGGCCCGGGACGAGACGGCTGAAACGGCCCAGCGTCGGCGTCGCGCACGTCTCCGCGGCGACGAAGCGGGTTAAGGCCGGAGTTCGGATTGCCGAATCGGAACTGGGAGCCCGCCCCACGACCAACGTCGCCCAGCAGGCGTCGCATGTCCGTCCGCGCGAACCACGTGCGGTCGATCGCCGCGTCGGTTCGGTAAAGGAAGTGCTGGCCATCACCCACGGCGATCGCAACGTCGTATAGGCGCTTACCGTCGGCATCGGAGAACGAACGGTCCACCAGCGCCGGTACGGCGGAGGAAAGCACGTAGTCCCAGTCGATGATCAGGATCAGGAACCCGCTAAGGTTCCAGCGGGGCAATCTGGGGCTGCCAGCGGGTCGGCGTGTCCTGTCTGGAACAAGCAGGCTTCGCACAAGTGCATGAGACTCCGGGACGAGCACCCAAGGGGGCGGTCGGAAGTCCCGCGAGGAAGCAAGCGGGGCGATGACTTGCGCTAATTCGGCTTGGACCGCCGCCAAGCTTGCGTCACCTGCGACGGGCACCGGCTCGGAGTTGCCGGCGGGAATCTCGTGGAATGCCCACTGCGCTTCCTCGTCCCGATAGTGGACGACGGTTCTCCGGAGGATTCCGGGATACGAACTCGCCTGCGCCCAGATCGCCCTGCGCTCCGCAAGCCGGCTATAGTCGATCTCTCGCGGACCGCGGTTGGCGGGCTGCATCAAGGCGAGCAGGAGTCCCAGCTCGCGCTCGGCTTCTCGCTCGAACTGCCGAACGGCGTTGGCTAGTGAGGTGCGCAGCACGGAGGCTTGAGACTCGCTCAGCTGACGCGCCCACCAGTACTGCTGCCCCCCCAAGGCAAACAGCATGACGGTCCCAACGCCGATCCCGACGGCGAGCCAGTTCTTGCGGACCACATCCAGCCGCGCCATACCGCTACCCGATTATTGCAGGGAATCCGCCAGTTCAGACCGCGACGGGACGTAGTGCGCGAAACTGTCAGTGGGTCCTAGCCAACCGTGCCGCGGACTTCCTAGCCTTGGACAGCTCATGCCCGCAACCTTGCTCTTCGCCCCTCCCCAGTCCCGCGCCCACCGTACGCCTCACGGCCACCCGGAACGTCGGGAGCGATTCGAGGCAGTGCTGCGGGAACTGGACGCGAGCGGGTTGCGAGCACGTCTCAAATTGGTCAAGTCAGGCTTGGCCGATCGGGACTTGCTTCGCCTCTGCCACGGCGACAGCTACATTGCCCTCGCTGAGCGTGAGATCCGCTCCGGCCGGCGATTCCTGTCCACGGGCGACACGCACATCAGCCCAGAATCTCTCGACGCTGCCTTGGCGGCGGTGGGTGCGGTCTGCAAGGCTGTGGACTCGGTCGTCGATGGGTCGGCGCGCCAAGCCTTTTGTGCGCTGCGGCCCCCCGGCCACCATGCGAGACCCGACCACGGGATGGGCTTCTGCGTGTTCAACAACATTGCGATCGGTGCCCGGCACGCCATCGCCAAGCACGGCTTGGAGCGCGTCCTGATCGCCGACTGGGATGTCCACCACGGCAACGGCACGCAAGACATCTTCTACGAGGATCCCGACGTGCTCTTCTTCAGCACGCATCAGTCGCCGTGGTACCCGGGCACGGGTATGGAGGGCGAGACCGGCGAGGGCGCCGGTCTCGGGACCACGATCAACTGCCCGTTTCCCGCCTATTCTGGCCGCGAACAGGTGCTCGGTGCGCTCCGCAGGCGCCTGCTGCCAGTCATGGCGTCCTTTCGGCCCGACCTAGTGATGATCTCGGCCGGCTTCGACTCTCGCATCGGGGACCCGCTCGGGCAGTTCCGGCTCTCGGACGCCGACTTCTCGGAGATGACCTCGTTGCTCCAAGAGGTGGCAGACCAGCATGCACAGGGTAGGCTGGTCTCTGTTCTGGAGGGGGGCTATAGCCTTGCGGGGCTTGCCGCCGGGGTGAACAGTCACGTACGGACGCTGCTCGCATAGTCCTTCGGGACGCGGTCTCCCGGTGGCCAGGTCTAGGTCTTCGGGCCAGAGCACGGGCCCGGTCGCTTGCCGTTGGGAGGAGCCGGATTCCCCGGCAACCGCGGACCGGGTCGGGTAGGCTGGATCAGGCCGGGATGGTTTGCGGTTCGGAATTGGAGGGCTCTGCGAGCCGCCGGAGCGCGCGACGCTTCCGCCCAAGCGCTGCCTGGGCCGGACGCTTCCACGGCTTGCTAGCCACGGCAGCGATCGCTGCCGCGGTCGTGGCCATGATCGTGGCATCCGCCGCATGCGGGAGCAAGTCTCCGGTTGACGGGCTGGATCGCACTAGGCCGCTGGTCCCCGAAGAGGCTCTTCGGACTTTCCGCCTCTCGGGAGGCTTCCGAATTGAAGTGGCGGCGTCCGAGCCCAACGTGACTGACCCCATAGCCGCCGCGTTCGACGAGAACGGCAGGTTGTACGTAGCCGAAATGCGCGGCTATCCCTACGACCCTCCGCCCGGAGGCCAAGCGGCGGGCCGCATCCGGCTCTTGGAGGACACGGATTGGGACGGCGTCTACGAGACGTCGCGCCTCTTCGCGGACCGCCTGCACTGGCCCAGCGGAATCGCCTGCTGGAACGGGGGGATCTTTGTGACCGCCGCTCCCGACATCGTCTACCTCAAGGACACCACCGGCGACGGCATCGCGGATGCCCGGCGGACCGTGTTCACGGGTTTCGGCACGGACAAGTCAGAGGACATCGTCAACAATCTCAAGTGGGGCCTTGACCACTGGATCTACGGGACAACTTCCTACAACGGTGCCACTGTCGTTCACGCCGAACGGCCGACGGACCCCGGCCTTGCCTTAGGGGCGAACGACTTCCGCTTCAACCCCAAAACGGAACGGATTGAGGCGGTCGAGGGCACACGGGGCGATTTCGGCAATGCCTTCGACGACTGGGGCAACCGCTTCGGCTCCAACTCCGGAAACCCTGTGATCCACGCCGTTTACCCGCTAAGCCATGTGGTCGAAGGCTGGGAGCCGACCCGGCTGGCAGCGCCAGCGTTCGTGTCGGATCGCAGGGTGTTCCCGATCAGCCGCCCGGAGCCTTGGCGGGTCGCGCGCAGGCAGCACTGGGCCCGCTGGGTCGACACGACCCCGGACATGAGGGCCCGCCGATTCCCGCCGCAGGAGCTGGCCGAACAGGGCTACTTCACCGGCGGCGCAGGTCTCGGCATCTATCGCGGCGATGCCTATCCGGCGGGGTATCGCGGCAATGCGTTTGCGCCAGAACCCGCGGGAAACCTCGTGCTGCGGACCGTCCTTGAGCGGGACGGCGTGACATTCCGGGCCAGCCGCGCCGAGGACGGCCGGGAGTTCTTGGCGTCGGCCGACAACTGGTTCCGGCCCGTCAACCTCGTCAACGGTCCCGACGGGTGCCTGTACCTGCTGGACATGTACAGAGAGGTCATCGAGGATCCCAGCGCCATTCCGGACGAGATACTGGCCCACATCGACTACTACAGCGGGCAAGACTTGGGCCGCATCTACCGAATCGTGCCCGTCGGCTTCCGGCGGGGCGCACGGCCAAGTCTTGGCGCCGCGCCACTCGCCGAACTTGTCGACGCCTTGGAGCATCCCGACGGCTGGTGGCGGGACACCGCGCACAGATTGCTGTTCGAGCTCCGACCTGCCGGCGCCTCGGCTGCCTTGAGGTCCTTGGTCAGGCGGTCTGACTCCCCTCAGGCGCGTCTCCATGCCCTCTGGTCGCTCGAGGGACTCGGTCAGCTCGATGAGCCGAGCCTTCTGGCGGCTCTGGCGGACCCGCACCCCGACATACGCCGGAATGCCGTGCGCCTCGCCGAGCTGCGGAGTGCCCCGTCCATGCCGCTTCGGGAGAGAGTGGCCTCGATGTCGTCCGACCGCGACGCGGCCGTCCGGTTCAGGGCTGCGCTTGCGATTCCGGGGCTAGCCCCGGGCCTAGCAAGCGAGATCTTGGCCGGTATGCTCCCAAGGGACGCAGGCGACGAGTGGATTCGCGCAGCGGCCTTCGCGGGAGCACACGACGATCCGCTTGGCTTGCTGGAGCGTCTCGTGCGGGACAAGACCTTTCTGGCTGGGCCCGGCAGCGAAGCCGCTGTCCGGCAGATGGCCAGTAGCGTGGCGTCGAAAGGGAGGCCAGACGCCATTCAGAGCGTATTGGCCGCCATGCGCGGCTTGGACGACCCGCAGGATCGGGGATTGCAGATTTCCGCTGCGGCTGGAATCGCGACGGGATTAGAGAGTCGTGGGGAATCGCTGGCCAACTTGGTCCGAGGGCCCGAGAGCCCGCAACTCGCAGCCGAGCTCGCAGCAGTTCTGGACGTGGCCCTGACTGTCGCTGTCGAGCCGGCTGGCGCCACCCCGACGGAAAGGACCGAAGCGATCCGTCTCCTGCGCTGGGCGCCTGCCGAGCGCGCATTGCCGGCCTTGGCCAACCTGCTGACTCCCGACGAGCCTGCTGCAGTCCAGCTGGCCGCTGTGCGTTCGCTCGGCTTCCACCGAGGAGAAGAGGTTGGTCGGATTCTCGCGGCCGCTTGGCGGACCTACAGCCCCGCCGTGCGCCGAGAGGCAGCGGAAGCCCTGTTCAGCCGCGACGAGCGGTTGCCGGCCTTTCTCGACGCATTGGAGAACGGCACTGCTCTCGCTTCCCACCTCGATCCCATACGCCAGACGGCACTGCTCGGGCACGCGCAGGCGGAGATTAGAGAGCGGGCCCGGGGGATCCTAGCCGGCCAAACCGCAGCCCCGCTGGCCGACGCATTGGGAAGGCACCGCGCAGCGTTGGCTCTGACCGGCGACGCGAGGGCCGGCGCTCCTATCTTCGAACGGGAATGCGCGACCTGCCATAGGCTTGCCGGCGTCGGCCATGATGTGGGGCCCGATCTGGTCGAGAGGGCCTCGTCGCCTCGAGCAGAGCTCCTAGTGGACATTCTCGACCCGAACAGGTCGTTGCAGTCGAACTATGTGAACTATCGGCTCGACACGCGTGACGGACGCGTTGTCACAGGAGTACTCGCGCGCGAGTGGGCGAAGAGCCTGACGCTGCGTCGGGGAGAAGGGATCGAAGATACAGTTCAGCGTCGCGAGATTGCCGATCTAACTTCGATGGGCCTCTCCCTAATGCCGGAAGGTCTCGGCGACGAGATTAGCCCGGCCGAGATGGCTGACCTGCTCGCGTTTCTGCGCGGGCAGGCCCGCCAGTGACCGAATTGTCTGGGCCGTCTGCCCCTTCTCTCGGCCCTCTTCGATCCTGTGTGTACCGTGAGTTCTGGCGGGCCGGAACACAGGGCGAGCCGTGATCACCACCGATTATCACGGCGTCAAGCACATTAGTCTCACGGGACTCCGGAATGCACTGAATCGAAATCGAGTGTCCCCCCTTCTAGATTGCCTAGCAAGGAGGTCCGGACGCGTACCTGATCTCGGCCGTCTTGAGCAGGGTCGGAGGTTGGGCCTCTTCTTCAGGGGCACGAAGCAGGTGTTTCGGATTGGTCGGACCGAGGCACGTATGCAGGGGATGCGCTCAAAGAGAACCCACGCTCTCCTCCCGATTCTTGGAGACCAGTCGCGGACCCCGGAACGGCAGGACACGGCACAACGGCAGGACACCGGATCAACGGGCGCGGTTCATCGGGGTAACCAAGTCTACTGAAGCACCTTGGAGGAACGGACTACTCTGGGTACTTCAGCGAACGTGCAGACCGCAATCCGAGTAATCGTTAGGCAGACCTCGGAACAAGCAATGCGAAGGCCGCCCCCTGCCCATGCCCCATAAGCGGGACTTGACAACGGCACCCCTCGTGTG